>JAAYBY010000267.1 GCA_012729935.1 Clostridiaceae bacterium
AACGTCACGCGGGTACGGCGGAACCGTTTAAAATTTTTGTTGAAATGCTCTGTACCGTAAAGGACAATCGGCAAGATTGGAACATTGCTTTTCAAGGCTATCACAACGATCCCGGAGCGACCCTTGATCAGGCTGCCATTGCTTGTCCGGGTGCCTTCCGGGAAAATGGCAAAAAACTGACCTTCTTTGAGTACGTTGGTCGCCTGTGTCATGGCACGGAAGTCTGCAGTGCCACGCTTTACTGGAATCGAACCCCAGACTTTGAATAAAAAACGGAGGATGGGATTGTCAAATGTTTCCACTTTGACAAACGACATAATCTGACGGGGATATAGAAAAGTCGCTGCTATTGGCGCATCAAGAAAATTGATATGATTGCCGACCAGAATCATGGGACCCTTTTCGGGTACTTCTTTTAATGCCTGACTATCCACTTTGCAGATGAAAAACAGCAGGAATCGAATCACCAGATAGACAATGAACTTAATCATAGTCGAATCAACCTTCAGTAATCAGGTTAATCTGTTTCGGAAAAATTCGGATTGATAACGAGCTGCCCGCCCTGCAAATGGTTTCACCGTCTGCATGAACCGGCAGACTGCCTGTCAGTGCAGTGATTTCGATGGTGCCTGATAACGGCATTTTAACGAAAGGTTGGCCTTCCTGGGTACCAGCCATGATTTTTGCAATCAGTTTGATCATGCCGGTTCGACTGACCTGGTCAATGATCATCAGGTTGAACAAACCATCGTCCTGTTTGGCATTGGGAGCCATTTTGAATGAGGATCCCATGCGCTTGCCATTCATGACGGATACAATCAAGCACGGTTGTTCAATGGTTTCCTGATCCATAACAATCCGAAATTTATGTGCGTGGTAGTATAAAAACATGGTTTTGATAACTGCCAGAAGATAGCCGGGTGTCCCGGAAAGAAATGAAGGTAATTTGGCAGCTTCAAAACCGACAATTGTATCAAAGCCGATACCAATTCCATTTCCAAAATACTTGCCATGAGGATAATCGCCACCTGTAACCTGGCCAATATCGATCAGTCTACTCTTGCCATCGGCGAGGGCTTTAACAGCCTGTGCGATTTGATCGGAAACACCCATGCTGGCAGCAAAATCATTACCCCTGCCAGCCGGAATCACACCCATGTCTGGTATTGTTTTACCGGCCTGTTTAGCGGCCATTAAGCCGTTAATCACTTCGTTTGCCGTACCATCTCCACCAACTGCCACCACGACATCGTAAGCTTGATCACAGGCTTGTTCTGCCAGCGACACCGGTGCGCCCGGTTTTTCCGAGACGATAAGCGTATAGTCTAAGCCATTCTGCTGTAATAGTTTTTCAATCTCATCTTTTTTCTTGAACGCGCTGCCTTTTGCGGCACTCGGGTTGAGAATGATCAGGTGCTTTTTCATTGGCAATACCTTTCTTGAGAACATACGTACGCTTGGAACGATAATCTATTATTATCAAAACGAAGAAAAAGCACAAGTCCCAATATGATATAATGTTCATGCAACTATTTTGATTCTATGTTTTGAAATATTTGATGCTTGTTATTATTTTTAATTTCCCGAATGAATGCTGATAAATCAATTGAATAGAGGAGAAATAATGAAAAAGAAAAAATTGATCGCACCCATCATCATTACATTCATAATTGTCATGTATTTCATTTTTTATATTTATCTGATAACGACTAGTGCTGAAGGACTTCCTTTATTGATTAAAATTGTTGGTATTGCAGTTCCAGCTGGTCTTGCAGGTGTTTGTATTTATGTTCTGATTGAGCGTATTAAAGAAATAAGGAGCGATGAAGAAGATGATCTTAGTAAATATTGATCACATCACAGGGAAAAATCTGGAAATAATTGGACTGGTGAAGGGGAGCACGATCCAATCCCGAAATCTGGGAAGGGATATTACACAGGGGTTTAAAACACTCGTAGGCGGTGAGCTGAAAGCATACAACGAAATGATGATGGAGGCAAGAGCACTGGCAACAAAGCGTATGGCGATGGAGGCGCAGGAGCTGGGAGCTGACGCCGTCATTAATATCCGCTATACCTCTGCAGCAATCATGCAGGGGGCAGCCGAAGTCTTAGCTTATGGCACGGCAGTAAAATTCCTACCGTGATGATCTATTTGTGATAAGGAGCACCTTCATTGATCGATAAAAAATGGTTGCAGAAAGAAGCAGCTGACTATATTGAGCAGTCGAATGAAAACCGG
>JAAYBY010000029.1 GCA_012729935.1 Clostridiaceae bacterium
CCGCGAGCGTCGATGTTGTTGAAATGCTCGGTGCAGAGACCTATCTGTATGTCACACTTGCCGGCGTGACAAATCTGGTCGCCCGTGTTGAACCCACCATCAGCCACACCAAAGTCGGAGAAGTGGCAGCACTGGCAGTTGACGGTAACCGCGTCCACCTGTTTGACAAGGAAACTGAAATTGCTATCGTGACCTGATGCTGATTTTATAAACAAAAAAAGATGTCCGTCACCGTCCGGTGGCGGACATTTTTTTATCAAATGTCCAGCGTTTTGTTTAAAGGATTGTCATCTTCTTGAAACATCACAGCGAACAAGATAAGATATTATGTAGGTATGTTGCGCCAATAACCTGCCCCGGCGAATCTGCCATAGTGAGGAAGGTGTCACAATGATGGAAGAAGTTAAGAAATGTATTCGGGATGCAGCTCGCTTTTTAGACAGGACTGCCGGTGTTCTGGATCCGGACGGAATTGTTGTTGCCTGTACGAATGAGGAACTGGAAGGGACAGAGGACTCTTCTGCACGTGCTGTCATTTTATCTGATGAACCGGTAGCGACAACCTACGGCAGAACCTACATGAAACTGCCGGTCACGGATCGTCTGACAGCCATCTGTTTCATTGAAGGAACAGATACTGTAGCGCGCAACTATCTCGATTTGCTTTGCCGCTGGATTACAGCCGCACTCAAAGAGCGCAATACAGAAGCAGAACGCGAATCATTCCTCAAGAATGTCTTGCTTGAAAATGAGCTGCCTGGTGATATTCCGCTCAAAGCGAGAGAATTCAAAATTCCGTTTACGCTGAACCGGCTGGCTTATCTGATCCGTTTTGAAAAAGCAGATGAAATTGACTGCGTCGAAATATTGGAAAATCTTTTTCCGGACCAACGCAACAACCACATTCTGCCGATGGATGAAGAGACCATTGTTCTGTTAGCTGAGACGCCCCGCGGTGGTCCGGACGCGATCGATGAAATCGCCAACCAGATTCTGGACAATCTCAATGCCGAATCCATGGCGACGATTCACATTGGTATCGGGATGCCGGCAGACAATTTAAAGGATACCGCGAAATCCTATCGTGAGGCATCGCTTGCGCTCACGGTCGGTGCGATTTTTGAGAACGACAGCTATGTGATGCGCTACGATCAACTTGGTCTGGGACGCTTGATTTACCAGTTACCGCCGACGTTGTGCCATATGTTTCTCGACGAAGTTTTCCCGACAGGTGCCTATGAATCGCTGGACACAGAGACATTGCTCACGATTCAGAAATTCTTTGAGAACAATTTGAACGGCAGTGAAACATCAAGACAATTATTTGTCCACCGCAATACCCTCGTATACCGGCTGGATAAGGTTCAGAAAATCACGGGTCTGGATTTGAGAAATTTTGACGATGCCGTTTTATTTAAGCTGGCATCGATGGTTCGTAAATATCTGGAAAAGCAGGAAAAAGCTGCAGCCAAGTCATCCGGCGGACGCTGGTGGCAAAATCAATAGGCTTAAAGCTTTTTTGGAGGTTAAACCTTGATAGAGTTCCGCAATGTATCAATGACATACCAGACGGGAACCATTGCCCTGAAGGATGTCAGTTTTACGATTCAGGATGGAGAATTTGTATTTATCATCGGACGAAGCGGTGCCGGCAAATCGACACTGATTAAGTTGCTGACCTGTGAAGAACATCCCACTGATGGGCAGGTCATGATTGACCAATACGACATATCAGAAATAAAACGTTCACTGGTGCCTTATCTACGCCGAAATATCGGGATGGTCTTTCAGGACTTTCGCCTGATCTATACCAAAACAGTCTATGAAAATGTCGCTTTTGCGATGGAAATTATAGGTGCATCCCGCCGTTTGATTCGGCGACGCGTCCCGATCGTCCTCAGTATTGTCGGACTTCGCGACAAGGCGAACGCCAGACCGGGAGAACTATCCGGGGGTGAACAGCAACGTGTTGCGATCGCCCGGGCCATGGTCAACAATCCAATGCTGATTCTAGCCGATGAACCGACAGGCAATCTTGACCCTGCCAACAGTGAAACACTCATGGCCTTGCTGGAGGAGATCAATCACGCCGGCACAACGATCCTGATCTGTACCCATGACCGGGATCTTGTCGACCGTATGCAGAAACGTGTGATCGAAATTGACGGCGGCTGTCTTGTCAGGGACGA
>JAAYBY010000268.1 GCA_012729935.1 Clostridiaceae bacterium
AATTGCTTTCGGCGGATCAGCTGATTTTTCCAGACTGAATGCGAATCGCTCAAAAGGCCTTTACATCAGCGAAGTCAAACATAAAACCGTTATACGCGTCAACGAGAAAGGGACTGAAGCTGCAGCATCAACATCGGTTGCTATCGACGAATCTGCCCCTGGTTACGAGAAAGAACTGATTTTTAACCGACCGTTTTTATACGGTATTATCGATCTTCAATTTGGATTACCACTCTTTATAGGAATACTGGAAAATCCAGCAGCAGACTAAGCGGTCACGAAGCACCGCCTGATCAAAAAGCGAACCGGCCGGCTCGCTTTTTGATCAGAACTGTATCTTCAAGGATCGGATCAATCATTTCTTGTCTCAATTATCATATCGACCATATCTGGCTGCTGCTTCAGCAAAAACAGCAACTTTGTCAGCCGGTGTATTTTCGTTGAAATAATCTGTTGTCGCCAAGATGAACCGTCCGCGTTTTTTTGCCAGCTCAAGCGTCTTCCGCACGGCTTCCTCGATTTCTTCATTTGAGCCATAGCGCAGCAGATGAATCTGATCAATATTGCCAGACAGAATAATATCCGGATTAAAGACATTCAGTGCCGTCTCCAGATCCGTATCACCATAGGGCGGGGGCGTCAGCGATTCATACATATTCATACCAATGCCGGAATACAACGGCAGAAGTTTTTTGGCGTCCCCACAATTATGATAGACGTGATACAATCCCATATCGCGTACGTCTCTGGCCAGCTTTGCCTCAAATGGAAGGATGTATTCCGAAAAGTACTCCGGCCCAACCACATTACCATTGGCAACATTACCGCCGCAACAAACCATATCCGCGCCGAAAGCTGCATATTGGCGGAATACTTCAAGCTCGCGTTTGATGAAATACCCCATCATCGCTTCATAAAAATCCTTCTGCACATACGCGTCAATCAGCAGATCGTCCAGCTTTCGATACATGCTGGTCATATTAAAGGCACCTTGTCCCCACGGTGCAACCAGTCCACGACCTGCGAGATATTCTTTTGCCCTGCGTATGTTCGTACCGTCATAAGTCGGTACAGGTGGTTGATATTTGAGGAACTGGTCGAAATCCTCAGGTTCCTTGATATAATATTCACTAATCGCTTCAACGGCTTCGAAGGGACTGACCTGACTGAATTTCTTGATCTGGCGCAGCTCACGTTCCGGAGTTCGGATTGTTGTGATGACCTGCCAGGATTGACCAGGTTCCAATATCTGTTTCTCGTTGGTCACACGCCATTGTTTACTGTCGCACGCTGTTTCATCCAAAAAGTTGATTGTGCAGTTTCTCAAAATGATGTCAAATCCGAAATGATCATAGACTTCTATCGATTTGGTGATCGGATCAGAACCCGCCTGTTGAAAAAACTCATCAACATAATTCACATGGATAAACGGTGCCACCGGAACCCGTTCCGTTTTTTCACCGCGAAGTGTCCTCGCTAAAATCGATTCATTTTGCTTCATTGTGTTGATCCTCCCCCTCTTTTACCAATAGACTTGTGATTTAAATTTGAATGTGGCGCTTATTTGATCGAATCCTCTATGACAAGCCGTCAGGCAGCCTTAACATCCATTATTATACATGATTCGTTTTGATACTCAAAGGGTTTTGTAACAGCAGTCGTCTGCCTTCCCCTCCTGCGAATGTCTGCTCAAAAATGTACTGAAAGATATTTCAAAACAGGCTCAGGATACAGCCGCTTTTTTCAACGCAGATCCTAACCCGAATATTACCAGAAGGGTCAGCCAGGTCAACATCATGGCGGTGTATAAGCTGGTATTCTCGGCAATTAACCCGGAAAACCAGGGGAAAAACACACTGGCGAATGATCCGCTCAAAAATATCAGTGATGATACCGTCCCGGAATAATCAGGATATCGGTTGCAGGCAATCGTGACAAGAAGCGGAATCGTTCCACCCGTGACAAGTCCATTCAAAAAAAGCGCAGCCAATAGAATAGTGCCGTTTTGTGTCATCAGCCCCGAAGCCATGAAGACAGCACCCAGCAAAGCTCCAAAAATAAGCATGCGCATAGGCTTCAATCGCTCAATCAGGTGGGCTCCCAGAAATCGTCCCAAAGTCATACCAATCCACAAACTGGTTATGCCAAGTCCGGCGATAGCCGGCGCCATCTCAAGGTAATCCTCCATGTACATGGGTATCCAGATACTCAGGGTACCATGGTGTCCGGTGTAAAAAAACATAATCAGGCTGACGATCCAAATAAAGGGTTGACCTTTCATGAAGCGCAGAGGTTCGAGCAGCGATTTCCTCTCATTTTGCTTCTTAAGCGGGTCACGCACCGGAAGGTCAGACTTTTCATTTTTTGTCAGGATCGGCAGAAGAAGAATCAAAATTATTGCGATCACACCGAGAATACTGAATATTTTATTCCATGCAATCTCACGGGAAAGCAGAAAATATACATACAGTGGACTGGCACAGGCACCAACACCAAAGAAAGTATGAAGAAGCGTTAGATAGTATCCTCTGCGATCCGAGCGAACATCCGCAATGTAAGCACTGAGAAGGGTGTCAGATAATTTGCTTCCGGCACCGATGAAGAAGAAAACAACCAGCAGCGCCACATAGACATTGACGAGACCGACGAGAAAAAGGCCCAACCCAAACGCAAAGAATGCGAGACTGAGCAGTCGGGATTTTGACAATCTGTCAGAAACAAAAATGCCGATAACGATGGCCAGAATACCGCCAATGCTTTTTGCTGACACAAACAAGCCACCTTGAGACAATGTGATGCCATACTGATCAATGATCCGCGGCATTAACGGCCCCATCATGGTCGTGCTGATGGCATACACGGCATTCAGGAGAAACAAGTAACCGGTCAGCCATTGGCGGCGAGCAAAAACAATCTTCTGATCTGCTGTTTCGGTTTGGACTCCAGACTGCTGCATATCAAACCTTCCGTTAATTCCTACAACTCTGCCCTCTATCCTATACAAGTGGTTGCAGACTGTAAAGAGCTTTTGTCAAAGCCGCTTCACGAAAGCCGTTTCACGAAAGCCGTGTTACGATAGGCTGGCTTGAAGAGTTTGTTAAAACTTCGGTGCAGTGCTGCAAAAACTCAAACACAAAGAAATGTCCAGCAGGAGTCAATCATATATTGTATAATGTGATCGTTGTTCTTATCTTATTGAAACTGTCTGCAACCTACGTTTGATTCTTGTTATCCAGACATGTTATCCGGACCACAACGCAATATATGGGGGTTCTATATGAGCAGAAATAAATACAGAATACTGGCAGGTGCGCAGGAAATTGATATAACTCCGGCAATGGGTATCCAGATTTCCGGCGACATCGGTCGGAAAAGAAGTGCCGAATACGTTACCGATCCTATCTATGTTAAAGCTCTTGTTGTTTCAAGCGGCCAAAAATCAGCGTGTATCATTACCATGGATGTTCTCGCCGTCGATAAGACCTCTTGTGAAACGATCAGAAATTCTATTCATCACGATTATGGGATCGAGAAGGCTGCCATCATGATTCATGCGCTCCAGAACCATTCTGCACCCGCTGTTGGCAAAGTAAGTGTATCAGATTATTTCGAAAGTGCCGGTCTGGAAAAATACGTTCCTGAAGATTGCTCGTGGCTGTTTGGTGAAGAGAAAGTGTATACTGCATTTGTTATTGCCCAGACATTATCGGCAGTAGCTGATGCACATGGGAACATGCAGGAAGTTTTTCTGTCTCATCACAGGGCTATTGACGGAAGAGTCGCTGTAAACAGAAGGTATGTCATGCGTGATGGCTCGGTAAAAGGCGAACCAGCTCATCTGGATCCGAATATTCTTTTTTGTGAGGGTCCTATTGATCCTGAAATCGGTATTGTCTTAATGCAGAATGACAAACTCGAGACGATTGCCGTGATACTCAACTATGCGATGCACCCATGCGCTGGATACAACCACAACTACATATCTGCTGATTGGCCTGGCTCATGGGCAAGCATGATGAAGCAACATCTGGGGGAATCGTGCATCCCGATTGTCATAAACGGCTTTTGCGGCAACCTCGTCAACATGAATCCACTCGATCCTGATCAAGACAGACAGGCTGAAAGGTTAAGATACAACAAAGCAGACGATAATATGCCAAATCCCCGCAACTGGGGTCCTGATAAAGAAGTTTCAGCCAAAAAACTGACCGAGTCAACGATGCGTTCGCTGTCTGATTATTATCTGGTCAAGTCGAAACCTTATTCAATAAAGACGGGATGTATCGACTATATCAGCGAAATCATACATATTCCCTATCGTACCATGAACAAAGATCTTGTCGAACAAGCCAGAAATCTGGTCGATTCTTTCAGCGAACCTGACTGGGTTGATGCGACCAAAACTGCTGTCAAGTGGGACTGGTATTATGCACTTTCAAGGCTTGACCTTGTGAAAATGGTTCATGAAACAAAAGTATTTGATTATGAAGTACAAGTCTTGAAAATATGTGACATCGCTTTTGTTGCCGTTGCCGGCGAACCTTTTATCGAAGGTCAGCTCGAAATAAAGAGAAGATGCTCCGGCAAGAACATTATCGCTGCTCACATGTGCCATCATTATGCCGGTTATCTCCCTACCGAAAGAGCATTAGTTGGCGGTGGTTATGAAACGGATATGTCTATGGGATCAAAGCTGTATGCAGGCGCACTTCAGGATGTCATTGACAAAGCTGTCGAGCTGGTTAACCGGCTGTTTTAGGTCCTTGATTGCTGAGCCGCATGCACGACCGATTCTTGCACAACATAATAAGTATTTTGTTCATCATTGTGCCTTTCAAATTTAGGCATGTCGCACCAATTATTTGCACCAGAACCTGTTTTTTGATCAGTCACTGCGAGTATCTGATTTTGCCTCCCGGCTGTCGATTGACGTCCGATAGACCAGGAATCGGCAGACTAAAAACTCGGTAACGAAGTTGATCAGCATCGTACCGCCCAGGACCAGGTAATCGTTCCAGCCGATATCGGTTAACCAGTCACCCCACCAGGTCGACAGAGGTGTGAAAATCAGGTAGTAGCCCAGGACTTTGAGCATCGCCTTAGGGTAGTTGGCAATCGAGCGGAAGGTGAATCGGCGGTTGACAGTGAAGTTATAGACGACCGAGAGGATCAGGGCGATCAGATAAGCCGGCCAGTAAGAAAAACGGGCGACTTCGTTGAGCAAGGTGAAACTGGTAATTTGTATGATACCGGCTGAGGCCGAGAATAGGGTGAACTTGATAAAGCGCCAGAAATCTTTGCTGTCGTTGCGCACTGCGAAACCTTGCCCGTCGTCCATGGCCTTTACACCCACAATTCTTAAGACATGTTGTTAAGTATATCACATGAGTGCATCGTTACTGCTATTCAATCGTGCTTTTGACGATTAACGCCGCTTAGGCTGAATTGGGTGGGCGTGCAAGCGATTGAAAAAATTGCTGGTTTTCTTTTAAATAAACGATGTTTTTATATAGATTCAAGTTTGCTTACCAGTCAGTCAAGCACATAATTTTATTCCATTGACCGGAAAAACGGAAGAAATCTCTTTCCAGTGTCCAATTAGTACCCGCTTTTTACGTTTGTTTAATGAAACATAAAAACATTAAAAGTACAATCGGGTAGGATCCCGGTCTTTAATTGACCGGGAGACCTCCCACACCACCGTACGTACCGTTCGGTATACGGCGGTTCCAAAGTTTACAGTTCACGAATTAGAATAGATTTCCAT
>JAAYBY010000269.1 GCA_012729935.1 Clostridiaceae bacterium
CCTGCACCCATTGCCGCGGTAATGGCTGCCCCGAGACAGCCCGTTTCGTGTGTTCGGGGAATAATGACCGTTTTGCCTGTCACATCGGCAATGATCTGGCACCAGACAGGGCTGGAAGCTCCCCCGCCGAAGACACGGATGGCTTCCGTTCGGGCAACATCCGGATTCAGTTTCTGATGGGCTTTAATATATCCATCGATTTCATAGGCGACCCCTTCGAGAACCGACCGAAAGATATCGCCGCGAGCTGTCGCAAGACTCAATCCGGTCAGCCGGCCGGACACATCTTTCCTCTTCTGGTTGAGCAGCGGATAGAAAAACAGACCATTTGACCCGGGCGGTGAAGCTTGGGCCAGCTGATCCAGCCCGGCATAGGAACAGTCCTTGAAAAATGTATTGCGAACCCATTTGACTGCCGCACCGGCGGTTGAGACGCAGCTTTCCAGAATCCATCGTTCGCGGTCAAACCCGTGACAGAACAATTGCATTGAAGGATCCATCAGGTGTTGATGCGTGAGTGTCGATATGGCACTGGCTGTCCCCAGTGAAACAGTAATCATGCCATCATCGATACCTGCACCGATAGCTGCGCCTTTCTGATCCTGAAATCCGAGTGAAACAAGCGTCTGGCCGGACAACCCGAGATCTGCCGCCACGTCTGGCAACACCGTTGCCACCGGCTCGCCTAAGCAGCCGATCGCCGGGAATTTATCGAGGTCAATGTCATAGCGGTCAAAGAACGCCTGAATCCATTCGCGCTCAATCGTGTCATAGCACAAGGTGCCGCTGGCCATGGAGTAATCCGTTATCGTCTTGCCACAGAGGCAGAATACGAGATAATCCATCGCCATCAGGAATTTCCATGTTTTCCGGTAAATCTCCGGCCGGTTCTTTTTAAGCCACATGACTTCTGTAAAAACCAGTGAACCGATTTGCCGGCCTGTCCGTCTGCAGACATCCATTGGATCAAAGTCCTGCCGCATCTGCTCAGCCTCAGCATGGGCCCGCGCGTCATACCAGCTGATTGCGTTCATCAGCGGCTGTCCGTCATAGCCAACCGGTACGAAGGCAATACCCTGTGAGCTGATCGACAAGCTGATGATCTGCCTGCCATCAATACCTGATTTTTCGATCGATCGTTTGATTGCTGTCTTTGTGTGATTCCACCAGTCCTGAGCACGCTGCTCAATACCATCGTCTGTAAAAAGCAACTCATATTCGATGTAATGATCGCCGAGAATTTGACCCTCGGTGTCAAAAATCATGCTTTTACAGCCTGTTGTCCCTAAATCAATCCCAAGAAGATACATGTCATGCTCCCGTTAGTTTTAGCTGAACAGTGCACACAGGGCTGCGTTCAGGCAGCCCTGTGTCACCCTGATGATTGAAACAGTCGATCAATAACCGGTTAATTCAAGACATTCAATTGGTTTGGCAATATTCGGGTCGATGAAGATCGTGCAGGGCAGTACCTGGTAGATCGATCCTGGAACCATCGGTGTTACCGGTCCATGGGTGATCAAACGTGACGTCATTCGCTGCCAGGAGGAGAATGTGCCCATCGTGGTTAGACCATGTGACTCGATTCTCTTTTTAGCATGCAAGACATCACGCGGGCCGATCGTTACGGCTTTCGGCGGTACATTGCCGACATTACCGGAACAACCAAAGACGCCATGCAGCGAATTCTGGGCAATCGTGAGCGGATGCAGCGTCACGACTTTCGCCGGCTGCTGCAGGTACTCTTCAATGGAGTCAACCTGTGTATATTCCGGAGATGGGTCAATAAACGCGATATGGCCGGCCCAGCCTGGACCGGATGTGAAGAAGTCAATTCCACCATCTGTTTTTTCGTCAATCATGTCAGAGAAGTAGTTGATGTTTTCAGTGGTCGGAATCAGGATGTTCTCAGGCTTGGGGCGCAGTTCAGGATCAATTTTATTGATAAAGTACTTCAAGAATGAATAGATAAAGCCTGACTGGTAGGTTTGCGGGGCAACGTTGCCGTCTTCATCTGCCCATTCGTCCATGGTCACAAAAACACAATTGCGGCAGCTGACACGGTTGCGGTTGATCAACTCGGCAAGCGCCATGTGAGTCAGAGGATTCGGGTTGCCGAAAATGGTTGAAAATGGTTTGTCAAGGTCGTCTGACTCTTTGATTCCCATAAATTTTTCAGCGATAACGATAGCCCCAGCGTTCGAAATGATCCGGATATTGACATCGGGATTATCATGCTTCTCAATTTCCTCCGGTGTCATCCGGGCAAGTCTTTCCAGCAGTTCCCGGTCTTTGATCGGGGCAATGTCCGCCGGCGTAAAATTAAATGTGTTACTCATACTCTACCTACCTCTTTTCTTTTGATCGTCATAAAGACTTTTGATTCTACAGGGTCTTCTGACGGGCCCAAATTGAATCCATCATACCATATCAGATCTTCTTCGTTAACCTCAGGCTTCGCCTTCAGGTAAAACGGTCCGGCCGTTTAGCACCACGGTCTTCAGATCAAAATCCGGTGTAACAACAACCATGTTGCTCCTTGAACCGGCATTTAAATCTCCGACTCCGCTTAACTGAATGGCTCTGGCCGGATTGGTTGAACAAACTTTGAAAATATCAATCACGGACAGTTTTGTATTATTCTTGAAATTTCTGGCGACATTGATCATGCGCAGTTTCGAACCATAGAGCCCGCCGTTGATGATGTTAACGTCGGATTCGCCCGGATCGCCGGTACAGGCATCTGTGACACCAACCACCCGGTCAATACCAACGGTCTTGACGATCAGCTGACTCATCAGCGGACGGACATGAGCCCCCTCTGAATCATTGATGATCTCACAGAACATGTTGTCACACAACATGGCAGCGTGGTCAAATGTCACTTCCAGAGTACCACCGTAACGCGTCGGTGTGATTGAGCAGCCGCTCGCATTGGTGATATGGGTACAGAGGCGAACGCCTTTCTGGTAAACTTCGATCACGCGTTCCGGGCTGGCCTCGGAATGACCGATCGCCAGCGGAATGTCGTGTGCCTTGACTGCTTCCAGAAAAGCGTCCGTATCAGGAAGCTCAGGAGAAAATGTCCAATGTTTAATGATATCTCCGAAATGCTCCAGATAATACGTATATTCTTCCGGATCCGGTAATCGGGCTGATTGCTTATGTGCTCCATATTTATTGGAAAGAAACGGTCCTTCAAAATGAATACCGGCAATGTTTCCCGGGCTGTTGCGCTGCATCGCGTCCTTGATCTTTTCAGCACCTTTTTTCGCACCGTCGACCCCAATATCGTGGTAGAGGGTCAGCAGCATGGAGGTCGCTCCCCCCTTCAGATGGTGTAGCGCGACGCTCTCGGGATTCTCATACGCCCAGTAGTCGCCGCCGGCGTGGCAGTGGATGTCAATAAAGCCCGGTCCGGCATAGCAACCGGCAGCGTCGATGGTCTCACGCACTTCGGATAAACTAAACTCATCCATCGATCCGGTTTTTACGATGCGTTCATCATCGAACAGGATATACCCGTTTTCAATGATCTGGTCTAAAAGCACGACATGTGCATTGATGATTGCTTTCATAAC
>JAAYBY010000270.1 GCA_012729935.1 Clostridiaceae bacterium
GCCATACCGTACGGCCAGCCACAGGCAAATCCGCAAACCAGAACGGGTATGTGCATCAAGAGCAGTCTGCTGCCCAGCATAGGATTCTGGGCAGTCAAAAAAGGAAGCAGGATCCCCAGGGCGATAAAAAAACCGGTTAGAATTAATCGCGTCAGCACGTCTCGCTTCATTGAAAAAACTCCTTTTCGATAATAAAAACCATGAAGAGTCATGGCTGCAGTCCCTTCATGGTCCTTTTTTTGTAGATCATCATTCGATTTTTACTGATTAGATCAGCGCGGTTGTTGATTGGTCATCAATGAGCAACCAGAGCAGCTTCAGCTGCCGTTAATACGATTTAATCATTGGGCTGATCTGCTGTCAAGCTGTCTCTTTTCCGGCAGCATTCACTGGCTGTGGGTCGGAGATGCTTCTGAAATGAAGGGATCGATCTGATCAGAATGTGATAATTTCATATCCGTCATTTAGATAGGTTGACATGGCCGGATGGCCGCTCATCTCATCTGACAGCCGCAGACCAGAGGTCTCATTGTATGATAATACGCCCATTTTAGCTGAGCAGGCTTTGCAGACGCAGTCGATGAGTTTTTGCTCAGTCATTTGCGCGAAAAGTTTGTTGCCCGATTCCTGCATGGGTTGAACGAGTTTAACGGATTCTCCTTCAAGGATGACCTTGACATCGAAGCCTCGCTGATTCAGATCAAGTGCATTTAACATGACATGGATGAAACAGAGAGGATCACCACGGAAAACGAATAAAGCGATTTTTTTCATGACCTGTGCCTTCCTTCCTGACTATAATGGCCGCACTATAATAGCCGCTCCTCTTTTCATTATAGCAGATGAGCCATTGGATCGATGCTTTTCTGATGCGCCTGATTGATCAGGCACACAATCGGATCACCTGTCTATGATATAATTGAACCAATCATATTCACAAGCTGAACCTTTGTTCAGTGTTCAGGAGGCATGAATGTTTTACATAGGATGTCATCTATCTGCATCAAAAGGATATCTTCATATGGCGCAGGAAGCAATCAGGATCGGAGCTAACACGTTTCAGTTTTTTACGCGTAATCCCCGCGGCGGAAAAGCAAAAGACATTGATGAACAGGATGTGGCGGCTTTTCTTGAATTGATATCAGAACATCAGTTCGGACCGATTCTCGCGCATGCACCCTACACATTAAATCCATGCGGTTCCGATCCGCGCGTTCGCAGCTTTGCCTTTGAAGTCATGGCAGACGATATGCGGCGTATGGCATATACACCGGGTGGTTATTATAATTTCCATCCCGGCAGCCATGTCGGTCAGGGGATCGAAAAAGGGATCGATCTGATTGTCGAACTGCTTGATGAGGTGATTGACCCCAACCAGACGACGCAGGTGCTTCTGGAAACAATGTCGGGAAAAGGGAGCGAGGTCGGCTCACGTTTCGAGGAGCTGAGAGCGATCATTGATCGCGTCGCATGCCCTGAAAAATTAGGTGTCTGCTTCGATACCTGCCATGTCAATGATGCCGGGTACGACGTGGTGAATGATCTGGACGGCGTTCTGGATGAATTCGACAGGGTTATTGGTCTGGATCGCCTACATGCGATTCACCTGAATGACAGCAAGAATCCATTTGGCAGCCACAAAGACCGTCATGAAAAAATCGGCGAGGGAACCCTCGGTCTCGAGGCTGTGACGCGCGTGATCACCAACAAACGGATACGGCACCTGCCGTTTTATCTGGAAACGCCGAATGAGATTGACGGATATGCCAGAGAAATTCAGCTGTTGAGGCAGATCCGTTCTGACGAATAGATAATTGAGATAAGAGGTGACGATCGACCATGAAAAGCTATCGCAAAAAACTGGTGTTTCATTTACCAACACGTCGTGCATTCGTGAACATCACACCGCAGATACGCCAATGTCTGCAGGAGAGCGGAATCAAGGAAGGACTTGTTCTGGTCAATGCAATGAATATAACAGCCAGCGTTTTCATTAATGACGATGAAAGCGGTCTGCACCGTGACTATGAGCGTTGGCTTGAAAAGCTTGCGCCGGAGAAACCTTACAGCCAATATGATCACAATGGCTACGAAGACAACGCTGACGCTCATCTCAAGCGAACGATCATGGGGCGTGAAGTGGTCGTGGCTGTGACCGAGGGTCAATTGGACTTTGGCACCTGGGAACAAATTTTCTACGGTGAGTTTGACGGGAAGCGTCCCAAACATGTCATGGTGAAAATAATCGGTGAGTGATCAGGAATCGAACAACAGCCCTTAGGCACAGTGATTGAGGTGAAAAGGATGAAACAGGCGCAGATTGGCTTGATCGGACTTGCGGTCATGGGTGAAAACCTGGCCATGAACATGCTCTCCAAAGGATTTACTGTTGCAGTGTATAATCGGACACAGGCGAAAGTATCTGAATTTGTCTCGGGCCGTGCCCGGCAAATGAATGTGATCGGCTGCTATTCCGTTGCAGAGCTGGTTCGTTCACTGGCCAAACCCCGTTTGGTCATGATGATGATAAAAGCCGGCCAGCCAGTCGATGATATGATCGATGAATTGATACCATTGCTCGACCCTGGCGACATCATCATCGACGGCGGGAATGCCCACTTTATGGATACCAGACGCCGGGTCAAGCTGCTGGAAAATCAAGGATTCTATTTTATTGGAACCGGTATCTCGGGCGGTGAGGAAGGTGCGCTTAAAGGGCCGTCCATCATGCCGGGTGGTTCTCATGAAGCGTGGCCTGCTGTCAAGCCGATCTTTCAGTCGATCGCTGCAAAAGCCTCAGACGGAGCGCCTTGCTGCGAGTGGATAGGACCGGACGGTGCCGGCCATTTCGTCAAAATGGTTCACAACGGTATTGAGTATGGTGATATGCAGATTATCAGCGAGGCTTATCATTTGATGCGCGATGGGCTCTCGTTGTCAGCAGAAGAGATGCAGGACATATTCCGTAGATGGAATGAGACAGAGCTCAACAGTTATCTGATCGAGATAACCGCTGCGATACTGGGTGTCAGAAATGCAGAAGGTAGCTTAGTCCTGGACACCATACTCGACGCAGCCGGCCAGAAAGGAACAGGACAGTGGACCAGTCAGACTGCATTGGATCTGGGAGTGCCGCTGGACTTGATCAATGAAGCTGTGTTCACCCGCTATCTGTCAGCGCTGAAAGAAGAACGCGTTGCAGCAGCAGCCATTTACAATGATGCTGGAATAGACCGGAAACTGGCAGATGGACAAACGGAGATCGTGGTTGAATCCATACGTCAAGCGGTCTACGCAGCGAAAATTGTTTCCTATGCTCAGGGTTACGCGTTAATGCAGGCAGCTGCCAGGCTGTATAACTGGCCGCTTGATTATGCGGGAATTGCGATGATTTGGCGGGAAGGGTGTATCATACGATCGGTCTTGTTGGAAAAAATCAGACAGGCATTTACAGAACAGGAAGGTTTGAAAAATCTGCTGACAGCAACGGTTTTTCACAACATGATCGCCAGTTCTCTACCTGCCTGGCGAGAGGTTGTATCACGGGCGGTCGAGGCGGGCATACCTGTCCCTGCCTTGTCAGCAGGGCTGAATTATTTTCACGGATATATCAGTGACAACCTGCCGGCCAATCTGATTCAGGCACAACGCGATTTCTTCGGAGCCCACACCTATGAGCGAATCGATGCGCCGCGCGGCCAGTTTTTTCATACAGAATGGAATGATTGATCGAAACCCAAAAATAAAACATGACAGTGTTTTGCTTTCAATTTTTTGGGCTGTAAAAAAAGCATCATTGCGTTTGCAGAAAGCAGTGGTGCACGACAGCGTTTTTTGCTATAGTGTTACAGATGCAGGAACCCCTGAGCGGATCAGATTTGGTCGGCACGTGATCTTGAAAAATTGGCAGGAGGCCTGAAATGCCCAAACGACTTGATATCCACAAAATCCTGATTATCGGTTCCGGTCCAATTGTGATCGGCCAGGCCTGTGAGTTTGATTACTCCGGAACCCAGGCCTGTAAAGCACTTCGCGCGCTTGGTTATGAAATTGTCCTGGTGAATTCCAATCCGGCAACCATCATGACAGACCCGGAGCTGGCTGACCAGACCTATATCGAACCGCTGAATCCACAGCGATTAACGGAGATTATTGCCAAAGAGCGACCGGATGCACTGCTTCCGAACCTGGGCGGCCAGTCTGCCCTTAATCTTTGTTCTGAGCTGCATCGTCTGGGTGTGCTGACAGAGTATGGTGTGCAGGTCATCGGTATTCAGGTCGATGCCATCAATCGAGGAGAAGATCGGATTGCTTTCAAGGAGACGATGGCCCGTCTGGACATTGATATGCCCAGAAGCCAGCCGGCATACAGTGTATCTGAAGCGGAAACCATTGCCCAGGAACTCGGTTATCCGGTTGTTATCCGGCCAGCCTATACCATGGGTGGTACCGGCGGCGGTCTTGTTTATAATATCGAAGAGCTGAAGATTGTGGCTGAACGAGGCATTGCCGCCAGTATGGTCGGACAGATCCTGATTGAGGAGTCTGTACTGGGCTGGGAAGAACTTGAACTCGAGATTGTCCGAGATTCAAAAAATCAGATGATTACCGTCTGTTTTATAGAGAATATTGATGCTGTCGGTATTCATACCGGAGATTCGTTTTGTTCAGCACCCATGCTGACAATCAGTGAAAAATTACAGAAGCGCCTGCAGGAATATGCCTACCGTGTCGCGGAAGCGATTGACGTGATCGGCGGCACCAACGTCCAGTTTGCTTACGACCCGCAGACAGACCGTGTTGTGATTATTGAAATCAATCCGCGAACATCACGCTCATCCGCTTTGGCATCGAAGGCAACCGGCTTTCCCATTGCATTAATATCTGCAATGCTGGCTGTCGGGATGACGCTGGATGAAATCCCCTATTGGCGTGACGGCACGCTCGAGCGGTACACACCGTCCGGTGATTATGTTGTTGTGAAGTTTGCCCGCTGGGCTTTTGAGAAGTTTGTTGGTGTTCAGGATCGCCTCGGGACGCAGATGCGAGCCGTCGGCGAAGTTATGAGCATCGGGAAAACCTACAAGGAAGCACTTCAGAAAGCAATCCGATCGCTGGAAATCAATCGCTATGGATTAGGTTTTGCAAAAGATTTTTACGACCGGTCGCTCGAAGAGTTGCTTGCTCTTCTTGTTGAGCCGACCAGCGAACGCCAGTTTATTATTTATGAGGCGCTGCGAAAAGGTGCTGATATCGATCAGCTTTACAAGCTGACCTATATCAAGCCTTATTTCCTGCAGCAGATGAAAGAGTTGGTAGAGCTGGAAGAACAAATTAGAGCATACAAAGGTGAAAGACTGCCGGATGAACTCCTCATCCAGGCGAAAAAGGACGGCTTTGCAGATCGCTATCTGGCACAGCTGACCGCAGCCTCGGAGATTGAGATCCGGCAGCAGAGAAAACAGCTGGATCTCGTTGAACACTGGGAGCCTGTCCGCGTCAGTGGCGTCGAAAATGCTGCCTACTATTATTCAACCTATCAGTCTGATGCTCAGGTTCGAGTCAGCGACAGACCGAAAATTATGGTTCTGGGCGGTGGACCGAACAGAATCGGCCAGGGTATTGAGTTCGATTATTGCTGCGTCCACACAGCGCTTGCTCTGCGTGAACTCGGTTATGAAACGGTGATGGTCAACTGTAATCCCGAGACCGTGTCAACTGACTATGACACGTCAGACAAACTGTATTTTGAACCCTTGACTGTTGAAGACGTTCTCAGCATTTATGAGAAGGAGCAGCCTCTGGGTATCATCGTTCAGTTCGGCGGCCAAACACCGCTCAATATTGCCAATGAACTGGAAAAGGCAGGGGTTCGGATTCTCGGGACGTCGCCGGACATGATCGATCTTGCTGAGGATCGTGACCGCTTCCGTTCAATGATGGATAAAATCGGTATTCCCATGCCTGAATCAGGTATGGCTGTCACCATCGATGACGCTTTGGAAATCGCTGGTCAGATCGGTTATCCGCTGATGGTTCGTCCGTCATATGTTCTCGGCGGACGCGGTATGGAGATCGTTTTGGACGAGGCAATGCTGCGCCGATATATGACTGCGGCTGTCGGAGTCACACCCGATCGTCCGATCCTGATCGATCGTTTTCTCAGTCATGCGACAGAGGTAGAGGCCGATGCCATATCGGATGGCCGGGATGCTTTCGTACCAACGGTCATGGAGCACATTGAACTGGCCGGTATTCATTCTGGTGATTCGGCCTGTGTGATTCCGCCCATCAGTATCAAACCGGAGCACATTCAGACCATTACGGAATACACACAGAAGATTGCCAGAGAACTCCATGTTGTCGGCTTGATGAATATGCAATACGCCATAGCCGACGATATCGTCTATGTCCTGGAAGCTAATCCACGGGCATCAAGGACAGTACCGCTGGTTTCCAAAGTCTGCAATATTGCGATGGCACGCATCGCGACGCGTCTGATTATGAATGCATTTGAAGGAAAACCGACGTCGATTGGATCTCTCAGACATCATACGATCCGGCATTTCGGTGTCAAGGAGGCGGTTTTCCCCTTTAACATGTTCCCTGAAGTGGATCCGGTGCTGGGGCCTGAGATGCGATCAACAGGCGAAGTTCTGGGACTGGCGGATTCGTTCGAGCTGGCTTACTTTAAATCACAGGAGGCTGCTTTGGCGTCTCTGCCAACTCAAGGGACTGTGCTGATCAGCGTCAACGATGACGATAAGCCGGAGGCAATAGCCGTTGCCCGCGCTTTCCATGAGATGGGATTTGTCATTATGGCGACTTCAGGAACAAGCCGCTTGCTGGCAGATCTCGGGATTCCATCCGTAACAGTCAAAAAACTGTATGAGGGGAGACCCAACATTCTCGACCATGTGACCAATCAGGAAATCCAGCTGGTCATTAACACAGCTGCCGGATCGAGGAGTCAGCACGACGATTCCTACATCCGAAAAGCGGCCATACGGTATAAAGTCCCGTACATTACGACGATGACGGCGGCATTAGCCAGCGCCCATGGTATTGCGGCTTTCATAAAGAAAGGTTATGCGCCGGACCAGCTGAAATCACTACAGGAATATCATGCGAATATCACACCGGATCCCTGATTTCTGCCGGCAACAATTAACGTAATCTGAATCTACACAAAGTCAGCCGTATAGTATTCCGGGACAAACGTCTGAGAGTCCATCGGCGGGCGGACATAATCTGCATGTTCTTTTCGTGGCGGGAGAGTAAGCGGCTCCGGCGTCAGGTCTTTATAGGGGATCATACTGAGCAGGTGCCGGATGCAGTTCAGGCGGGCATGCCGCTTAACATCCGCGTTGACTACATACCAGGGTGATTCGCGGGTGTCTGTGTGTGCGAACATTTCGTCTTTGGCCTTTGAATACTCAACCCAGCGGCTCCTTGACTCAAGATCTATCGGACTGAGTTTCCAGCGTTTGGTCGGATCGTTGATCCTCGCCTGAAACCGTTTTTCCTGTTCATCATCTGAGACGGAAAACCAGTACTTGATCAGGATGATGCCGGAGCGGATCAACATGTCTTCGAATTCAGGACATGAACGCAGGAATTCTTTCAGCTCGTCGTCGGTGCAAAAACCCATGACCCGCTCAACGCCAGCGCGATTATACCAGCTGCGATCGAACAAGACGATTTCGCCGGCAGCCGGCAGCCGGGTGACATACCTCTGAAAATACCATTGTGACTGTTCTTTTTCGGTGGGGA
>JAAYBY010000271.1 GCA_012729935.1 Clostridiaceae bacterium
ATTTGCATCCGAAATGCGTTTGCTGACGATCTGATCCATCTCCTGAAATGACATCAGTGAGAAACTCTGGTCTCCCCTGATCGCCAGAGCAGATCGAATCCATTCAAGTGAGTAACCTCCGGATCCCAAGGAAACCATGTGACCCCAGAGATCTTTGACCGTATGGCGGCTGAACGCCTTTCGGTCTTTTGGATGTGTTTTCAGTTCGCGGCTGGCTGCCAGCATAACCCAGGCTGTACCGGTCCCGATCAGCCGATCACCTTCATGTATGACACCGGCACCAAGTGCTGCGCAGTACTGGTCATGCCCACCTGAAACAAGTTGAACAGAGGCATTCAAATTCAAATCACGAGCAACATCCGGTAAAAGTGTTCCCACAATTTCGCCTGACGGGACGATGTCCGGCAACTGGCTGCTTTGAATCCGGGCTGCACGCAGCAAATCTTCATCCCACGCCTGGCGGCGGACGTCCATCAGTTGGTTAATACCGGCGTTGGAGCAGTCAACGGCAGGGTAACCGGTTAAGCGAAGCGCAAGGAAATCAGGAACCGAAAGAAAATATGCTGCTTTCTCAAATGCAGACGGATCGGTTTCCCGAATACGAATGATCTGGAGCAAATTCAATCCCTTGCCCAGCGACCAGCCGGTTTTCGCATGAACCGCTTCAGCGGAAACCTCTTGCAGGAGCATGTCTCGATATGGCAACCCTCGCTGATCCTGCCAGATGACAGCTGGTGATAGTGGCTTGCCTTCGTGATCTGTCAGGACCAGACTGCCGCCCTGAGTGGAAAAGCATAAAGCACTGATTTCGTATCCATCAGGCACCTGCTTCGAGAGATCCCGGATCAATGATCGCGTTGCCGTCCACCACTCCTCTGCATTCTGCTCAATGCCTTCGGATGATGTCACCAGTTGCGAATAAGGAAACTTTGAGCGGCCGATAACCTGTCCCTCAGATGTCAGTAAAACAGCTTTTGCCCGGGATGTACCAATGTCCAGTCCAATAAACAGCGGTTTATGATGCATGATGATCCTCCTGATTTTATTGCGTTTTTGAGGTGCTTGTTCCAATCACCTTGTACTTTGAATCTGGTTTATACACAAACTCGCGCTGAACGACAAAACTGATCAGGCTGAGGAATATGTCGGTTATTATTTTTGACAGGAATACATTCATTCCAAATGGTCCGGACAATAAATAAATCAGTCCGTAACTGCTCATCATGATAAAGATGACCAGCATATAGTAGCGGAGCGCAGCGTTGGCAACGGCTCCTTTCTTGCGAAAAACGATGTGTTTGTTAATAATGAAATTGACCATCGAGCTGGCAACACGGGCTGTCACAACACTGCCGATCAGCTGGTTGGGGAAATTGATATGCATCAATGCAAATATACCGTAATCAACAATGCCCGCCACAAAGGATGACAGCATATATTTGATGATCAAGGCATAGATCCGGACTGAATCAATAAAAACGTTATAGTGGGAGTGCTGATTTCCGTCAATGTAAACCGTATCAATCGGAACCTGAACAATACGAATGTTCTGTGGTCTGGCTTCAAGCAACATATTCATCTCATACTCATAACGCTCGCCCTTCAACGACAGCATTAATGGCAGGATTGCCCGCGAAAAGCCGCGCAGACCCGTCTGTGTGTCGAGAACACCGTGTCCGTTGACCAGGGCAAAAATAAAGCGTGTAATTCCGTTGCCGATTCGATTTCTTAACGGTACCTGGCCGACAAAACGACGAACACCAAGTACCATGGCCTCAGGATTTTGCTGCATCGCTTCCGCAATTCTGACAATGTCACTGGTAATGTGCTGCCCGTCCGCATCAGCCGTAATGATCCCATAGGATGCATCTCCGCTGATGATCGCTTCATTCATACCGGTTTTCAGTGCACGTCCTTTGCCCATATTGATCGCATGTGTCAAGATGCGGCATCCCAGCTGTTCTGCTTCCGCAAAGACATGTGCGTATTCTGAACCGCTGCCATCATCAATCACCAGGATTCGCGAAAATCCAGCGTCCATAAGCTCGCGAATAAGCGCGATCATTTTTTCATCCGGCTTATATGCCGGAATCAGTATTGAAGGTAACATGGTGTGTAGCCGCCTTCCCAAAGATGCTCGTCTCAAAAGCAATCTACCACATCATGAGCCTGCCTGCAACTGGTGCAACCCCGTGCAGCAGGTTTCTACGGTTTCACCCACTCAGCTCATTCAGATTGAGACAATGGATATCCAAACATCGTCGACCGGAGAATCGGAACCGACAACTGATTTGCATGTGACTGAAACAGAATCATCCGGCGAATCAACGGCGCTGTCCGATAGCAGTAATGCTGACAGTCACCCGGAATCGACTACGATCGATCCTGAAAGCTGGCAGGCTTCTTTCGCTGATCAGTTTACAGAGGGTCTCATCGAAACGACTGATCGTTCTTATCGTTCTGACACGATTTCCGTTACCATTTCCAGACATCAGGCCGATGATGTCGTTTATTTTCTGGCTGATATTTATCTGACCGCACTGGATCAGTTCCGGACAGCTCTGGCTGCTGACACCTTTGGCAAAGGGTTTTCCGAGCCTGTACTGGATATGTCTGCCCGTCATAACGCGATCGTCTCAATCACAGGTGACTATTATGGTATCCGCGTCTTTGGTATCGTCGTCAGAGATGGTATTCTTTATCGGGACGTTCTGTTTCAGGACAGCCTGATTCTCTACCCTGACGGTCGTATGGAGACAATCCCTGCGTCTTTGTTTAATGTTGATCAAATAAAGGAATCCGGAGCCTGGCAGATCTGGTCGTTTGGTCCAATGCTTCTGGATCAGGGGCACGCCATGGAGACCTTCAACAGTCAGGTCAATCCCGACAATCCCCGCAGCGCGATCGGTTACTATGAGCCTGGTCATTATTGTTTTGTAGTTGTGGATGGCCGTCAGCCTGGCTATTCAAACGGAATGACGCTCAATGAGTTGTCTGAACTCTTTGAGACTCTGGGATGCCAGATTGCCTATAATCTGGATGGCGGCCAGTCAGCGATAATGACTTTCATGGGGAAAATCGTCAACAGCCCTTATAATGGTGGCCGAAACGTCAGTGACATTGTTTATGTCGGTGAAAACAAGATGTCCGGGTGAGAGGATCTGAGTATGTTGTATTTACGCAGTATTTTGCCGCATTTATGTTTGATCGGTTCTTTAATCATGATCGTCCTGCTTGTCATTGACCGTATCAATCCCGCTATGCATATGGTTGGCGGTCATATTGTCTTTAACTCGTTCTTATTCGTCTTTTCTGTCCTGGTATTTATTTTTTCAGTCGAACGCATCATAATAGACCGAAAAGGCAGACAATAACAATCTGCGGTTGGTTTGACGGATAAGCGAGATGTATTTCAGGAGGTATCATGGCAAATCCTTATTGGGTCCGTACGGAGTGGTTGCTCGGAGCAGACTCGATGGTACGGCTAAAACAGGCCCGTGTCGCTGTCTTTGGCATTGGCGGTGTCGGATCATATGCGGTAGAAGCTCTTGCGCGTGCAGGTGTAGGCCACTTGGTTCTGGTGGATCATGATCAGATAGAGGCCAGTAATCTCAACCGCCAGATACACGCTGTCCGGTCAACCATCGGCCAGCCGAAAGTAGATGTCATGCGCGATCGGGTACTGGCCATCAATCCGGAGGCTGTCGTCATCACACACCAGAGATTTTTTACACCAGATGACCCTGATATGCTGCTGACAGATGATTTGGACTATATAATCGATGCGATTGACTCCGTCCGCTCGAAAACAGGCCTGATTATCCGGGCCAGATCAATGGGTATCCGGATTATCAGCTGTATGGGGACTGGCAACAAGTTCGATCCTACGCAATTCGAAGTCGCAGACATTTCCGAGACATCTGTCTGCCCGCTTAGCCGGGTAATCCGTCGCAATCTGCGCAAGGCCGGTATCGATCATCTGCAGGTTGTCTACTCAAAGGAAACTCCAACCAGGCGGAATCAGAACAGTTGCACTGATGAATCAGCCGCACCCGGCAGCATCTCTTTTGTGCCGGCAGTCGCTGGTCTTATTGCAGCAGGCGTCGTGATCAAAGATATCACAGCCTGCTGTCAACCCGAGTAACGGACATGCCTGAATCAGATTATTAATTTGATCCCGATTTTGGCAGGAAAGGAATCAGCTGTTTGGCAAATCCGGGCA
This sequence comes from Clostridiaceae bacterium, assembly GCA_012729935.1. Classification (GTDB taxonomy): domain Bacteria; phylum Bacillota; class Clostridia; order Saccharofermentanales; family UBA5734; genus JAAYBY01. Next base: position 4,223 of record JAAYBY010000271.1, read on the forward strand.
GGGTCATCGTCTGAAGCCAGACGCGCCCCGGTCCCGACAGGGTTGTCAGGAATAAACCTTCACCGCCAAATAATATATTCTTGAATCCG
>JAAYBY010000272.1 GCA_012729935.1 Clostridiaceae bacterium
CCGATTACGCCGATGCCTGGTGCAACAAGGGATTGATCCTCTATTACACCAGCGAGTTTGAAAAAGCCGGTGCGGCTTTTGACGAGGCCGTCCATCTGGCGCCGGATCATGTCACCGCCTGGGTCGGACGCGGCAATACGTTTTCTCAATTGTGTGTGTTTGACGAAGCGCTGCACTGCTATGACCAGGCTTTGCTGCTTGATCCGCGAAGCGCGGATGCCTGTCACGGAAAAGCTTTGCTCTACCGGATCATGGGTCTGGAAGAAGATGTGATCAAATGGCAGGAACGGGCACTGCAGCTCGATCCGGAAATAGAAGAGATCTGACAGCAGAAAGTCGAACCGACTGCAAATGAAAAGCACTTCCGGATGTCGGCAAACCCTGACAAAACCCGGACGTGCTTTTTATATCTGTAACACGTCTCTTTTATTTGCATCGTGTATCTGATTTAAGTTGTGCTGAAGCGTGCGGCGGCCTGATCAAGGGCGGCGAGAACCGCTTCTGGTGCCGGTGCGCCGGGAATGTTCCGGCGGCTGACGCACTGGTTCAGATCGATCGCTTCGTAGACATCTGCCTCAATCAACGGGGAGAAGACCGTCATCTCATCAAGAGACAAATCCTGAAGATTGCAGTCGCGATCCAGACAGTAACGCACCAGTTTACCGGCCACCGAATGGGCATTGCGGAACGGCAGACCACGGCTGACCAGATAATCAGCCAGGTCGGTCGCATTGGTAAAACCGCCGGCTGCTGCCTCGGCCATCCGCTCAGTCTGAACGGTCATGGTTTCGATCAGGCCCGTCAGGGCGGGCAGGACCAGGCGAACCGTATCTACCGCGTCAAAGATGGCTTCCTTGTCTTCCTGCATATCCTTGTTGTAGGCGAGCGGCAATCCTTTCATCAAAGTCAATAAGGTCATCAGGTCACCGAAAACGCGACCGGTTTTACCGCGCGTCAGTTCCGCCACGTCCGGGTTTTTCTTCTGCGGCATAATGCTGCTGCCCGTACTGTAGGCATCGTCCAGATCGATAAAAGCAAATTCCTGGCTGGACCATAAAATGATCTCTTCACAGAGACGCGAGGCGTGCACCATGAAGATCGCCAGGCACGATGCCAGTTCGATGGCAAAGTCGCGGTCGGAAACAGCGTCCATGCTGTTGGCGCTGATTTCGGAGAAACCAAGGATGTCGGCAACCTGCTGACGGTTGAGCGGGAAGGTGGTTCCGGCCAGTGCGCCAGATCCGAGCGGCATGACATCCATCCGCCGGACACAATCGTCCAGACGGCTGATGTCACGGGCAACCATTTCAATATAAGCCATCAGATGGTGGGCCAGCGTAATCGGCTGGGCTCGCTGCATATGGGTATAGCCGGGCATAATCGTATGCAGGTGCTGCCGGGCAACCGCGATCAGCGTCTGATAGAAGGCCAGATAATCGTCGCGAATCTCAATGCAGACGTCGCGCAGATAGAGGCGCAAATCCAGTGCAACCTGATCATTGCGGCTTCGGCCGGTATGCAGCCGTTTGCCGGCATCCCCGATCCGGCGTGTCAGCTCGGCCTCGATAAACATGTGAATGTCTTCAGACTCCGGATCCGGCACCAGCCGGCCGTCTTCAAACTCAGCAAGAATTTCGATCAATCCCTGCCGGATTGCTGCTTCATCCTCCGTGTCTATGATGCCTTGATCAGCGAGCATCGCAGCGTGTGCAAGACTGCCGAGAATATCCTGTCGATACAGGCGGGCATCAAAACGGATCGATGCGTTATAGGCGTTGATTTGACTGTTCAGGCTTTTCCGGAACCGACCGTTCCATAAGGGCGTAGCCATATAGACTCCTTTCGACGTCTAGATCAGAGCAGACCGTTCTTTTGCTTCATCTGGGCAATAACTTTCATCGGCAGGCCGAAGCAGTTGATGAAACCGCCGGCATCCGCCTGGTCATAAACTTCATCTTCACCAAATGTGGACAGTTCTTCCTGATACAGCGAGTAGGGAGATTTCGTGCCGGCCGGCAGAACGGTTCCCTTATACAGTTTCAGGCGAACTGAGCCTGTGACCGTCTGCTGGGTGCTGTCGACAAATGCGTCGAGTGCTTCACGCAGCGGGTGGAACCACTGGCCGTAGTAGACGAGTTCAGCGTAGCGCAAGGCCACCTGATCCTTGTAGTGCAGTGTTTCGCGGTCGAGACACAGCAGTTCCAGCTCGCGATGGGCTGCATACATCAACGTACCGCCCGGCGTCTCGTACACGCCTCTTGATTTCATACCGACCAGCCGGTTTTCCACCATATCGGCGATTCCGACACCGTTGGCACCGGCGACGGCATTGAGCTTTTTCAGCAGGGAAACCGGATCAAGTGTCTCACCGTCGATCGCGACCGGAACGCCCTTCGCGAAATCGATGGTCACATAGGCCGGCTGATCCGGTGCCGCTTCGGGGTGCACCATCAGCTCGAGAATTTTGTCGTACTGTGGTTCGTTGGCCGGATCCTCGAGATCCATGCCTTCGTGGCTCAAATGCCAGATGTTCATATCTTTGGAATAATTGGTCTCACGGGTCACCGGAACTGGAATGCCGCGCGCTTCAGCATAGGCGATTTCCTCATCCCGTGATTTGATGTCCCAGACACGCCAGGGCGCGATGATTTTGAGATCGGGTGCCAATGCCTTGATCGTCAGTTCAAACCGCACCTGATCGTTTCCTTTGCCGGTACAGCCATGCGCGATCGCCGTGCAGCCTTCTCGCCTCGCGATTTCAACCATCCGCTGGGCGATGATCGGCCGGGCAAACGACGTGCCAAGCAGATATTTGCCTTCGTAGATGGCACCGGCTTTCAGGGTCGGGTAAATAAAATCGGTGATAAACGCTTCTGTCAGGTCTTCAACAAAGCAGGCACTGGCTCCGCATTTTAAAGCCTTTTCGCGCAGTGCATCGGCTTCAATGCCGATACCCACTTCGCCGGCCATGGCGATTACTTCGCAATCCATGTTTTCCAGCAGCCACTGAATAATAATCGATGTATCCAGTCCTCCGGAATAAGCAAGCAGAATTTTTTCTTTAGCCATAAGATCCTCCCAATTGCAAAATTATGCATACAATATGAATAATAATCATCATTTGAGCACGCTTTATGCGTACAACATACCATTATAATCGGATGAATCGTACTTGTCAAAGCCATTTTGAGGGCGCACTTCGGCTGTCGTACGAACGTTGGATCCTTAATTGTGCAAAATGCATAAATATTAATAGTCAGTGGCAGATGTTCATCCGTTTTGAGGCCGCGAAGCCGTGCGTTTACGCGCTGTATTCGCTATACTAAGAAGAGGGGCACAAGACCAACAGATGGACACAACAGTCTCAGACACAGAAGACGGTATCCGTCAACCGGTCGATATTTTGGGTGATAACGATGCAGCGGCTGGATATCAGGCTTGGTCGTCTCTTCAAAAGAGCGGGTGATCATGGTATAATCATCCATCATGCCTCGCGGGAGGAAACAATATGCCTTATCCCATCATTGATGCCTTAACCGGCTCGAATATAATGGTCAACGGTCAGCTAACCGCTGTGACGACAGCGGAAGCAGAGCCTTTTTTCAAACCGACTGATGAACGGATGTTCTATGAAGTGATCCGGGTGGTCGAACAGGTTCCTTTATTTCTGGAAACGCACCTTGATCGACTGGAACGCTCGCTGGCCGGCACCGTTCCGCTGCCG
>JAAYBY010000273.1 GCA_012729935.1 Clostridiaceae bacterium
ACAGCCCGCCGGCTTGACGCGGACAGCTCCGAACAATGTGTCCAGGTGAGCACTGATCACATCTTCAAGCAGTACGAACGCCTGCTTTCCTTTGATAGACAATGGAACCAGTCTGGGAATCATGGCTGGTACTTCTATCAATGCACACGCGGACTGACTTTGACTGTTTTCTTCCGGATTACACGTTACGGCAGCAAAGACATACAAAGACTGACTGCTCACAAGTGGAAAAGGCCTTTTATCATTAATAGCGACTGGTGTTAACACCGGATGGACCATCGCCATAAACCACTTTTTGATCTCATCACGCTGTTTGCTGCTTAGGTCCTTTATGTTTAAAATTTCGATGTTTTCTCTTCTCAGTGCCGGATAAAGGGATCGGTGGTAAGTCTGATAAATTTGATGAATCATGCGATGTGCCTGAACTGATAACGCAGATAACTGCATCAGCGGTGTCAATCCCGCTGGATCCGGCTGCTCGTAGCCAGCATTGGCCAGGTCATGGAGTGAGGCAACACGAATCATGAAGAACTCATCAAGATTCGAACAGGTTATGGCAAGAAAATTAACGCGCTCCATCAATGGGTTTGACCGATCTCTGGCTTCAGCTAAAACTCGGGCATTGAACGACAACCAACTCAACTCCCGATTAATAAAATGGCGCTTTATGTCCGGGACATTGACGTTGATCTTAATCGGTTTCTTTTTCTTTTTTGTGACTCCCATCAGAACGCCTCAGTTCAGTCTAATCGATGATCAGGAAGACAGTATGTTGACTTTCAGCATCTACTCTATAATATTGTCATGATGTCATGTTGTTATATAATGTTTAATTAAGAACAATGGATCATCTAGCTGCTTCTATATCTCATTATAGACGTGCTGTTACTGAACGGCAATTAGAGATTTATATTCTTATGGCAGGATAAGACAATCTCGTACGGCAGTGTTGACAAGCATATACAGAGTGATCTCAATCAGTTATAGTGATAGTGAGGTGAACAAAATGGACAATAACAAAGAGCAAACAAGTGATATTCGACTAGCCGTCTTAATCGATGCGGATAATATATCTCACCATAACATTCAGGGCATGATGGAGGAGCTCGCCCGCTATGGCAATGCCACCATCAAGCGCATCTATGGTGACTGGACACGACCGAATCTTGGTGGATGGAAAAATCTTCTGCTCGACTATGCGATCACACCCGTTCAGCAGTTCGGTTATACAACCGGGAAAAACGCAACAGACTCAGCTATGATCATCGATGCCATGGATATCCTTTATTCGGAGCGGGCTGACGCCTTTTGTCTTGTTTCCAGTGACAGCGATTTTACGCGATTAGCGACACGTCTGCGTGAAGCTGGTATGACAGTTTATGGCATTGGCGAGCAAAAGACACCTAACTCATTTATTGCCGCATGCGATCGCTTTATTTATCTGGAAATTCTTGAAGAACCTGCCCACGAGGATGATCTGAGCACACCTCAGGAACAAAAACAAACCCGACATCCGTCCGGTTCGAATAAAAAGAAAACCATCCGTAAAATCGGCAATGAAGTCGTTAAACTGATTACCTCAACAATCCGGGATGTTGAGGATGAGAATGGCTGGGCCTATCTCGGAGAAGTGGGAAGCCTGCTATTGAAAAAGCAGCCATCGTTTGACTCGAGAAATTATGGGTTCGAAAAATTGACTCCAATGATTAAATCAATCGGTTTGTTTGAGATTGATGTCCGGGAAGGTGCCCATTCTTCTTCCAAGCATATCTATATTCGTATCAAAGCAAATCACTGAGCCATGATCCGCTTACCAGACGGCGCAGCGCCCGTCTGCGCGAGACTCACTGCCGCCCAGATAAGTGCCGTCAGCTTCTTTACGGATTATTTGTCCTCGCCCGAACTCAAGAAAATCATCAGCATGTACCGTGCAATGTCCTCTTTGATCCAAAACGTGTTTGACTGATTGTGGAACAATCGGCTCGAGGGCAATGGTTCTGCCACCGTCCCAACGCCAGCGAGGTGCGTCAAGCGCTTGCTGCGGATCCATACCATTATCAATCTGATTGATCAGAACCTGAAGATGCCCCTGGGGTTGCATCATGCCGCCCATCACACCGAATGGTCCAACCGGTTCGCCGTTATGCCGACATAGGAATCCCGGTATAATCGTGTGATACGATTTTTTCCCGGGCTGCAGATAGTTCGC
>JAAYBY010000030.1 GCA_012729935.1 Clostridiaceae bacterium
AAGATCGCTTCAATCGGATCAGTTCTCTTCAAATTGAAGCTGATACAAATGAGCATATAATCCTGCCTGTTTAAGCAGTGTATGGTGGTCGCCCCGCTCAGCCAGGCCGTCTTCTGTCAGAACAATAATCTCATCGGCATGTTTAACAGTGCTCAGACGATGTGCGATGATCAACGTAGTCCGGTTTTTTGCCAGTTCCTGCAGTGCGGTCTGAATCAGTCGCTCGCTTTCCGTATCCAAAGCAGATGTTGCTTCGTCCAGGATGAGAATAGGCGGATTTTTCAGAAAGACGCGGGCGATCGATATGCGCTGCTTCTGTCCGCCGGAGAATCGGACTCCGCGCTCACCGACTTCTGTGCGATAACCATCTTCCAGACTGATGATGAAATCGTGAATGTTCGCATTTTTGGCTGCTTCTATGATCTCTTCATCCGTGGCGTCGGGGCGACCATACGCGATATTGTCGCGTATGGTACTGTTGAAAATATACACGTCCTGCTGAACGACGCCAATGTTCATCCTAAGAGAAGCAAGTGTGTATTGCCTGACATCACGTCCATCAACCTTGACGGATCCACTGGTAACATCGTAAAAGCGCGGTATCAGCGAGCAGAATGTCGTCTTTCCGGCGCCGGAGGGACCGATCAGGGCAACCGTTTTTCCCGCTTCAATGACCAGATCGATGTTCTGCAGGACCGGCTTGTCTTCTTCATAGGCAAAACTGACCCGATCAAATGATATGGATCCCTCAATGACACCTGCATCGGCAGCATCCTGACGATCCTTTATGTCCGGAGCTGTATCCAGTACTTCCAGCATCCGCTGAAACCCGGTATATCCTTTCTGGAACTGCTCGGTGAAATTGACCAGACGATTGATCGGGTCGAGAAACATACCGATATAAAGCATATAAATGACGATATCAGTTGGCTGCATCGTCCCCCGTGAAATAAGGAAACCGGCACTTAGGATGACAGAGAGATACATCATACCCTGCATAAAGCCGTTGGTTGAGAAAAATCGTCCCATCACGAGGTAGTTATCTTTCTTGGATTCCAAAAAGCGCTGGTTCCCCTGATCAAATTTATTCTGTTCCAGATCTTCATTTGAGAAAGACTGGACGGTTCTGATTCCGGTCAGACTATCCTGAATGACGGCGTTGATATCGGCTATTTTTCTTCGATTTTCCATGAATGTGCGGCGCATCCTGCGGTTGTAATAGATGGAGAAAGCCAGCATTAACAGTGTCACCAGCAATAACAGTCCTGTGACCGGCAGATTGATATTCGCCAGTATGATAAAAGAGCCTGTCAGTTTGATCAGTGAGATAAAAAGGTCTTCAGGACCATGGTGAGCCAGTTCTGATATATCAAACAAATCGGCGATCATCCGCGACATCATGTGTCCGGTGTTGTTGCGGTCATAGTAAGAGAAGGAAAGCTTTTCGAAATGATTAAACAGCTCCCGTCGCATATCCGCCTCCATGCGCGCCCCCATGATGTGTCCCCAGGAGGAGATGTAGTACTGGGCGAAAAGACGGATGGTGTACAAGACAAGCATGAGAACGGCTACACGAATGATCTCCTGAAAGATCGTTTGCGCGTTCAGCAGCGGGAACACCTTCTTAAGCAGATAATTGATCAGCAGTGGGATAATCAGATCGACACCTGACGCTGCGCTGGCACAAAATAAATCGAAAAATAATGTTTTCCGATAGGGTCGATAATAGCGGATGAACCGACGGATAACAGACATCATGATTCCTTTCTCCTGGCCTTCGACACAAGACCGGCCACAACGGATTATATCATCAGCTGAATTGAAAGACCAGAAAGCTAGTACGTATGCGTACCCTATGTGAAGCATATCGATGTCTTGATCGATGCTAAATGGCTTCGCCCGCCGTCATGCTGAATCAATCGTGCGCTTCAGGACCAAAGATCATGGATGCGCAGCCGTCACATTTGCCCCGATAGCGGTTTGTTGATAGAATCAGGATAACGATCAGAAGAACTAGAGGTGATCAGATGCCCGAATGCGCAGCTTTTTTTGATATTGATGGAACGATTACCCGTGAAGGTCTGATCAGTGAGCTCTTTCGCAAAATGATCCGCTTTGAGCTGATCGATGGAACCAAGTGGCATGAAGAGGTCAAACCGGCCTTTACCTTGTGGAATCGGCGGGTCGGTGACTACGATCATTATTTGCAGAAGATGGTCGATATTTATCGCGATGCGGTGACGAACACCAGCCCCAACATGATCGCCCATGTCGCACGCAAGGTGATCGAACAGAATTATGAACGCGTCTACACCTATACGCGTGACCGTCTGCGCTGGCATCAGAAACAAGGACATCGGGTCATCGCGATTTCCGGATCACCGATCGAACTGGTTCGCGAGTTGTCACGCAAGTATGAAATGGATGATTACCGCGGTACCGTCTACGAGGTTGGGCCGGACGGAACCTATAACGGAGTTGTCCATCCGATGTGGGATGCAGCCAGCAAGCGGAAAGCCGTTCTCGAGCTGAGTGAACTGTATCATCTGGATCTGGACTGTTGTTATGCCTACGGTGATACCAATGGTGATGCCGCGATGCTGGATCTGGTCGGTCATCCATTCGCGACCAACCCAACCATGGAACTGATTCGCAAGATTCTGGACAGCGAATCGCTGCGCCGGAAAATCACAATTGTTGTTGAACGAAAAGATGTGACTTATCAGCTTGATGTAGACTG
>JAAYBY010000274.1 GCA_012729935.1 Clostridiaceae bacterium
CTGGAATTCATTCAGATTGCATCATCGGGATATAATCAGCTGCTTGGCCTTAATCTTGCCGACAAAGGGATCAGAGCCTGTAATGCCAAAGGTGTTTTTGATGTGCCGATTGCCGAATGGTGTATCTGCATGATGATCAATCTGGCGCGCGATCTGCGCAACATGATCCGCAACCAGGAATCGAAGGTATGGGATCGTTCAGCACGGTTTCAAAAAGAAATTCGTGGTTCTACCGTTGGCATCTGGGGTTATGGTTCCATAGGCAGGGAAACGGCCAGACTGGCCAAGGCACTGGGCATGACCGTCTATGCGATGTCCAGAAGCATCAAAAAAAGCAGCGACATGCCGGAAATTTATCGGATGCCCGGTACGGGTGATCCCGATGGATTGCTGCCCGATCGCGTGTTCATTGCAGGTCAGGAAATAGATTTTCTTCAAGACCTCGATTTTCTGATTTTGACCATGCCTCTGACGAACAGTACAGAAGGCATCATCGGTGAAAAAGAACTGCGGGCGCTGCCCGATCGTGCTTTTATACTTAATCCTGCCCGGGGGCCGATTATCCAGGAAGATGCTTTGCTGAAAGCACTTCAAAAAGGTTGGATCGCCGGTGCTGCGCTGGATACCCATTATCATTATCCGATGCCGCCTGACCATCCGCTCTGGTCCTTCCCCAATGTAATCTTTACTCCGCATATCTCCGGATCCTCATTGAGCCAGAATTTCGCGAGCCGGATCTGGGATATTTTTGTTCAGAATGTGGAGCGGTTTATGGCAGAAAAGCCTTTGATCAATGAACTAAGTCCATCAAAACTCCGTGGAGATTCATGATCTATTTTTGACAAGCGTCATATTTTTTCTTTAAATCAAATGTGCTATTATCGTTATCAGGTTTCTTAAAACAGTCTGATTCGAATCAATCGCCAAATAGAAAGAAGTAACGACAGCGTCTAGCGCTCAGGAGGTTCATATGGCACAGGTCAGTCCAAAGCAATACTGGAAAGAGCTAATGGATGAAGCAGATGTTTTCATGAAAGCAATCATGCACGTTCCAGTGGCAGAATGCATGGAACCCATGGTATCAATCAGGGATGCCTGCAAAGCGGCGAAGGTTGAGGTAACGTTTTCCGATTTACCACATATTGAAGGATTGCCCCGTCTGTATTATCTTCGTGAAGGTCTGATCGAATCTTTTCTTGCTGTTGCCCGCGACATGAACGCCATCGGATGGATTCTCAAAGTCGAAGACGCCTATCGGACCATTGAGATGCAGCGGGGTCTTGGCCGGCAGTTTGCGATTTTCAAGAGAGTCTTTGACAAGGTGGTCTGGGAATGTGACGGACAGAAGCCCCCGGTGGATCTCCTGTATCGCCGGCTGGGTGCAATGGTTGCCCTGGCACCCAAAATCGGTACTCATCAGTCCGGCAGTGCAATGGATGTTTCTGTCATTGACCGAGAAGCTGGTGTAGAGGTTGATCGCGGTGCTCCTTATCTTGAGATGAGCGAGCTGACACCGATGGCTTCCCCTTTAATCCCCGAACAGGCACAGGCGAACAGACGAGCCATATCCGACATCATGTTCAGACATGGTTTTTATGCCTATCCCTATGAATTCTGGCATTACAGTGCCGGAGATGCTTATGAGGTTTTGCTCAGCAACAACAAGAAGCTTGCCAGATACGGTGCGGTGTCGTTGGATCAATCCAGCGGTAACGTCACGCCTGTTCCCCATCCGAAGAATATGCTCCATTCAGAAGCTGACATCAAAAAGATGATCGATCAGCTGTACGAGGAAAACCAGGCAGAGTAAACGACTTATCAAGTGTTGATAAGGCTATTGACAGACGATTGAAACAACCTCATGGCTCAATCGTCAGGCTGGTATCCTTTGATTTCTGATTCAATGGCACTAACATCTTTTTCAGTCAGATCGGTACCCAGCATATTGATATAATTCTGGAGAACTTTGATGTCCGCATCAATCTTCTCCAGAGATTGCGTTAAGGATTGATTTTTTTCACCTCGATTCTTTTCATGTAAAATCTTCCGCTTGTCCATTGCCAACGATATCAAACAATACGCCTGATCTGCTAATTCGCGCTTTCGGCTAATCGGATCTTTCATGGTACACCTCCATCACTGTCAGGCAATATGTCACCTGCCCCAAACCGGTAAACTGCTTGCTTCAATGCAGAAGATTCTTGATTAACAGAGGTATTCATTGACGCATGCACTTCGGTTATAGATCAGATTGTCTCCTGACAATATCGCTCAGTCAGAAACATATTTCTACCATCTTTAATTCTATTGCACTGAGAGAATTTAGCGGGCACAAATGATACAAATCTGAGCAACAGACTTTTTTTACTCATTAAAAATGGTTTTACACGTAGTGTTTGAATGACTCTCAAGGAAAACATTTTGAATTCGGAATTCAAAAACATTTGAGCGCGACGATAATTCGGGTGACGGCAAACTTCAAAAAAACTGCCCGGTGCAGGCGTATTAAACAAGCATAAAAAACAGTCTGACTATTTCAGACTGTTGAATTAAAGCATTTTGATTCCAACTGACAATTAAAGAACTTTCGCTAAAAAGTTTTTCGTTCTTGGATTCTGGGGACTGGTAAAGATCCGTTCGGGCGTATCATCCTCAAGAATTATACCTTCGTCCATGAAAAATACGCGCGTGGCAACTTCACGGGCAAAGCCCATTTCATGCGTGACGATCACCATGGTCATACCGTCTTCAACAAGTTTTTTAATGAGGTCCAACACTTCACCAACCATTTCCGGATCGAGAGATGACGTCGGCTCATCAAACAGCATCACTTTCGGATTCATAGCCAAGGCTCGTATAATGGCGATTCGCTGTTTTTGACCACCGGAAAGTGTTGATGGATAGACAGTAGCCTTGTCCTCAAGTCCAATCCGTTTAAGAAGATTCATGGCATTCTCACGGGCAGCCTGCCGGATCTGGGCAGGTGTTGTTGTGATTTCATCGAGCGGACGCTTTTCTATGGCAACCAGATTTCGTATTTTATTGATGAAGCGCTTAAATTGCTGCTTTCTTAAATTCTGCATCGCAATGGTTATAGGTGCGAGCATGATATTGTCAAGAACGGTTTTATTGTTAAACAGGTTGAACTGCTGGAATACCATACCCATGTGCCGGCGGTGGACATTAATATCGACCGAAAAGTCTGAGATATCGACACCATTAAAAATGATGGAACCGCCTGTGGGATCCTCCATGCAATTCAGACAGCGGAGAAACGTGCTTTTACCGCTTCCCGAGGGGCCAATAATGGCAATCTTCTCCCCTTCGTGAATCGTAGTGGTGATATCCTTCAGCACCTCAAGCTGACCGTAGTTTTTTGTGAGATTACGTACGTCTATCACTTAAACGCAGTCTCCTTTCCATTACTTTGATCATGAGTGCGATCAGAACAACCAGGACGATATAAATCAGGGCCATGACCAGGTAGGGTACCATGAATTCATAGCTGTTGGTGCCGATATAGTTAAACGCGACATACAAATCAGCAGCACCGACAAAGCTGACAACAGACGTTTCTTTTATGAGTGTTATGAACTCATTTCCCATCGTTGGCAGAATATTCTTGACAGCCTGCGGAATGATAATTTTCATCATGGTTACCCGGTAGCTTAACCCCAGAGCGCGACCTGCCTCCATCTGCCCGGTATCAACAGACAAAATGCCGCTTCGCATGATTTCCGAAACATAAGCACCGCTGTTCAGTCCAAAAACAAGTACACAAACGTGAAGCGACGGCAAATTCAGACCGATCAATGGCAGAAGAACGTAATACGCCACGAGGAGCTGAACAACAACCGGGGTTCCCCGAAACAGACCAACATAAAAACGACAAAAACTGTCCAATACCTTCGGCAGTTTTTTATATTTGGGAACAACTTCAACAATTGCGATCAACGTACCGATCACAATACCGATCGCCAGTCCGACAACCGCAATAATGACTGTGTTTTGAAGTCCTGTGAGAACTTTTGTATAACCACCGTTCTCATAGAACATTTCCCAGAACTTTGCTACTTTATTTCCAAAACTACCCACGTCATATTCCTTTTGATACAAAACCCCGCTGTGCAGGCACACAGCGGGGTTAGACGAATGACAACGAACTATTATTTCATTTCATTCATTGCGTTAACAATTCTGTGTGCCGGTGCTTCATCAATAATAACATATTGAATGTTTCCATTCAGCATATCTTGAACAGCCAGTGAACCGGATCGATAGCCAACCGCTGACGCAGTATAACCATCAAAACCCCAGTCAGGATCACCTTCCACATAAAACTGGCCTGTCGTTCCGTTCTGCACGCCAATTTTCGTACTGCTGTCAAATCCTGCCAGGATCGCTTCCACGTCAGCGGCAGACTTGCAGGCATCAAATTTGCTGTCATCTTCTTTTACGATGATCATCTGAGCAGCATCATAATACTTGTCTGTAAATGTCACATATTCTTTACGGTCTTCTTTGATTGTCAGACCCGCCATTGCGATATCTGCTTTCCCCTGGCCAACTGACAAACAGACAGCATCAAAATCCATGTTGCTGATAACCAGCTCTTTGTCCAGATGTTCTGCCAGAGCCGCCGCTATCTCCATGTCAATCCCATAGTATTGGTCGCCTTTTGTGTATTCAAACGGCTCAAATCCGGCATTGGTCGCAACAACCAGCTGGTCTTTGCTGTTGTCAGGATCAGCAGACGCGACAGCCTGCGGTTCGCCATCGCCAAAATTATTATTCAAAATCTGTTCGAATGTACCATCAGACTGAATTTGTGCGATAAACGCGTTGACTTGATCCAGCAGTTCCGGCTGAGACTTGTCGACACCAAACGCATATTCTTCCTGGGTTAACGGTATGTCGATCACTTTTGCACCGACACTGTCTTTTGACTGGCAGCCAGCTAACGATAGAAAAACAAGCGCGATTACTGTGAAAATGATTAATTGTTTTTTCATACTCTCATACTCCTTACGTGATGTATATTTATGCAAATTATGATTATATTATGCATTTTTATAAATTACCGCATCTGTCTGCGTTTGTCAATAGAATCTATATGATTCAGATACACATTTGCACACAATTGCAGTAAAACGTGTACAATGAAAAAAGCACGATTCGAGGAGCTGACTATGA
>JAAYBY010000031.1 GCA_012729935.1 Clostridiaceae bacterium
CACAATGGAATTGCTCATCATGAGAGCCTCCTGATCGATTCAATTTGGCGGAGACGGTGGGATTCGAACCCACGTGCCCATTTCTGGACAACCGCATTTCGAGTGCGGCGCGTTACGGCCAGCTTCGCTACATCTCCGTATTTGATGTCTTCTGGCATTATAATCAAGGCGTCAGTTCAAGTCAATCAGACAGCCTTTATCAAATTTCACGCTCGCGCTTCATCGAGCGAAAAGCAAGGTTTTTGATCTCCCGACGGGACGCTGCCTTTTTCTCAAGCAGGCAAAAATCTATGAAGGACCGACTGGCCCTGATCCCATCATCAAAAAACAGAGCGACAACACCCTGTGTGCTTGCGCGTTTAAGCGCGTCTTCAACACGTCGATGCGGCTGTGAGATATCCGCGAGTTTACAGGCGCCACGACCCTCCGATTTTTTCATCAGTTCGGCTGGATCTGAAACGTCATAGTAAAAAGCGGCAAGTGGCTGTGTCCGGTCATCGGCGATAATAAAACCATGGAAATAAATGACCAGTACTGTGTCATTCCATTGCTTGACCGATTGGATCATCGGAGCGTATCGATAATAAAATTGAGCCTTTCTCGGACTGTCCTGACAGTGTGTGCCAATTACGGCTTCAAGGATCCAGTGTTCAAACAGGTTCCGCTCAGCAGGGCGGACAGCGCGCCAGATCGGATGTTCAGGATCCGGCGGTCCAAACTGTCGATAAACAACCTGGCAGTAAGCGTTTTTCGTGTCAGGGCTGATTGATTCCAAACTGAGCAGCCGCCGCAGCATTTTGATTTTCTGATCAGTGTCGCTTTGATCCAGACATTGCTCAAACAAGGTCTGGCTGTTGCGAAACAGGGAAGCAGATCCTGATAAAAAACAGTGGCTGATGACAGCTCGACCAAAAGGCTGGTCTGGCTGCACGCAATAGTTTTTGACCCACTCTTTGAGCGTCAGCTGCCTTTTGGCCATCGCTTTCACGAGTGTTTCAACGAAATGACGACTGTCGGGGAGAGCCAGTTCACTAATCAGATCAGGATACCGTTTGAGCGATCGGCTCGAAAACCGCACATGCTCGATGGTCTCTTCGCTGAGTTTCTTGATCTCCAGAATGCCGCAAAGAATGGATAATCCGCGGGCAACAAGCTGGCAGGGGTATTCGGATTGATAGGCAGCCCAGCCAAAGCGATAAAGAGACGGACAGGCGCGTTCCCGGATGATTAGAATTATTTTATCAACATCCTGCCTGGTAAGCTTGTCTGTCGTCGCAGCTTCAGCCAGTATTGGGAAAATGTAACGCAGATCGCGGCTGGTTAATTGGTGCGCCAGATGGATGACAGGCCTGCCGGAAGTTGTTGTCCGGATTATGACGCTAAGCCGTTCTTGTTCTTCTGTGCCAGTCAGTTCAGACCATTCATCCGGCAATTTCAAGTGCGAGCGGATGGCTTCAGCTGACGATTTCAGACGTCCGCCAATGAGGCTTTCAACAGGATAATCTGTTTGATCCGGCTGTTTCATGATCCGAAATTGACACTGCGCTGAATGGCGGCCGGCAGTGCATCGACGGCGTCCTGGATTTCCTGTGCTGTCTGGGTTAGCCGCATCGTTATATCCGCAAGACTCTCATCAAACTGATCAAGTGTCTGTTTGACGTAAGCTGTTGATGAATCTCCAAAACGCTGTGTCGTCTGATCCAGAATCTGGTTCAGTGTCTCGAGCTGTTTACTGATGGCGTCTGCGTGCGTCGCAACCGCGTCTGTCTCGTCATGCATATGTCCCAGCATGTTTTCGATCGATGTCTGAATGTGTTCGGAAAAAAGCCCTGACTGCTGCTGCATGGTTTCAATCTGGCTGTCTGTCAGTCGGGTGTGGTTCTGCACCAGCAGCTGAGCCTGTTCGACAGACTGCGTCGCCTGTCTGGACAGCTCGGTCAACTGATCAGCTCCCGTCTTAAACGATGCACTCACCTGATCCAGCGATGTGCGCATCGATTCTTCTGCCTGCTGATAGGTTTCGGTCAGCAGTTTCGAAGCTGCTGACAAATCTGAGACGGTGCTGTTTGCTGTTTCAAAATCCTGCTGCATAATGGCGTGAGCCTGTGACAGCTGATCCACTGATTGATGCAGCGTCTGCTGAACCGCCTCTGTTTGCGCTCGTGTCGTATCCATGGCGCGCATGGCAACTTCGATATAGTTTTTGACATCCGCCATCAGTGCGCTCATCTGTGCAATATCGCGATTGACAGGTGTCAGATGGGTCGCGATTTGCGAAGTAACTGCATCAGCAAATTGACCGGCAAGATCTTGCATGCCCTCTGACTGCCTGGTGGTCAAATCGACAGCCAGATCACCTAACGAGGAGGTTGCCCTGTGCAAAGAAGGCCCGACCGTCTCCGTGAGGATCTGTTCGACACTGCGGCGCACCCCGTCTGCCATGTCGCTGTCCGCCAGCCGTCTGGTCACATCTGTAAATTCATTCAGTCGTTCCTGCATTTGATGATCGTACGTCAAATAGGCATCGACCAGGCTGGCCACGCCGGTCTGGTGGTTAAAAACCGGTAAACGACGCCCCAGCGCCGTGTAGAACTGATCGAGTGCTTCATCAAGGACTGCTTTCGCCTGATGAACCGAGGCTGTTGATGGTAATGAAACGGCCAGAGCCGTACCAATCGGCAGCAGGACGAAGATCCATTGGAAGGCTGGATTCTGCAAAGGGATGACCTGCATCAGAATCAGTTCAATCAAAGAGGCAATGATTCCGATTCCGATGAACTGGCTGACAGGTTTATTTGACAGGATACTGCGCTCAAACGGAGAAATCCAGACTGACAATGGAAGACTTTGCTGCGGATCCGGAATCCAGCGTCCCTGATAGAGTTCAGTACAGTCAGCTTCCATTTGTCCAAACGCTTGAGAAGCCGCTGAAGGCGCTTCCTTCTTCAGCAATGAGCGAACTGTGGATGTATGGTCGATGCTGCGGTTTTCAAGTTTGTTGATTTTCTGAGTCAGCTGCCGGATACTTTGTGTGGTCTGCTGGTGTATGCGTGAAAGCAGAAGCCGATTGATGACAGTCAGTACAATCATCAGTAAGGGGATTGCGATGGCAAAAACCCAGTGCAGCGGATGAAGATTGTCAAATGGAAGAACGATCAGAGACATACAGTGACCTCCTTGTCGTCAGGGACGCACGTCATTGCTTCCATTATAGCAGATACAACCGCCGATCCGTCGACTAATGAGCCAGATTTTCAGCTGCTTCCCGAACAGTCGCAAGGGTATTGACTGCCTGCACTTGAA
>JAAYBY010000275.1 GCA_012729935.1 Clostridiaceae bacterium
CAGTTTGTTTCTGGCCGTCACAATCGGTATCCCAGCGGCCGTGGTCTTTCAGGGATTAAATAATCTATTCCTTTATGTTCTGATCCAGAGCGGAATACGTCTTCCGGTCATACGCAGTTCGAATATGATCGCCGATACAGACCTCCTGTCTCGACCCTGGATCTTTATTGCATTCATCGTCCTGATCACGGCTGTCATACCGGCAGTTGTCGAAGAATTATTTTTTCGGGGTGTGCTGTTCGCATCGCTGCGTTCTGGCGGAGCTCTGGTTTCAGCGGCCGTCTGGCAGGCGATCGCCTTTGCACTGTTCCATGCGGATCCCCTGTTTCTCCTGCCTCCCTTTCTCACCGGCTTGCTGCTTGCCTTCATCCGGCATCAGTGTGGACGCCTCTGGCCGGCCATGCTGACGCACTTTTCATTGAATTTGTCCTTGATTGCCCTGACTCCGTTACTGCCTCGCTTGACTCAATCCATGCTGCTCGATCAATCGCAGCATACGACGTCACTGTTATATGCTTCTTTGATCGCCGCCTGCATTGCTGCGGTCGGGTTGATCCCTTTGATCATTCTGATTGCCAATTTAAAACCGGAGGGTAAACAGTATAAAAAGAAATTTGTCGTCTTTCCGGGAGACTGGAAGTTCGCATTGGCAATTGTACTGTTGATTGTTACAATAATGTTGACCTATTCAGTCAGTTAACGGATTGTCCGAAAAGAGGTGCCAGATGACTGATCCAGATAACATTCAGCGTGACAAGGCCATCATTCTATCTATCATTAAATACCTCCTGATCGTTATTGTTGCCGGACTGCTGATTTATTTTGGCCTGCGCCTGTTTGTCATATTACTTCCTTTTGTGTTCGGCTATATCCTGGCGCGTGTCTCAACCCTGATTGTATCGGGTGTAAAGAACACGGTTTACTCAATTCGACAGCGCTCCTCGAACCGCACGGCTAAAGTACCGGATCTGACAGAAGCCCAATCAGACCGGCAGACGCGGCCAAAAAAGAAAATAAAATACCCGCACGGACTGGCTCGTTCACGCGGAGAAAAGCGATCTGCAACGGTTGTCTATATTCTGTTGCTGCTCATTTTCATCAGCCTTATTGTTGCCATGGTTCTGATGATCATCGGCCAGCTGCGTTCCCTGGCCACCAATCTACCCACCCTGTTCAGCGGCACTGATTTTCTAAATCGGATCATCAACTATATCGATCAGTTCTCTGAACGGCTTGGCGGCTTCATCCCTCCTCAGTATCTACAGGCATTGGAGTCTGAGCTGTCTAACATCCAGCAAAGACTGCTGCAAGGTGTTTCAACTCTGGTTGGTTCCGTTTTGAATGGCCTGGCCAGTTTTGCCGGCAACTTACCAGTCGTTTTCTTCATGATTGTTGTTGTCATCATGTCAGGCTACTATTTCATCGCCGACAGCCGAACCATCTATGCATTCCTGCACCGAAATATCACCAGCAGGGCATTTCGCGAAAAGACGATCCGGCTGATCAATTCGCTGTTCAACAAGCTGTTTCGCGTGATCGGCGGTTACCTGCTGCTCTTTATTCTGACGTACGTGATGGCCTATATCGGTCTGTTGATCATTCGAATGCCCTATGCAGCAATTACTGCGCTGATTGTTGCGATTGTGGACCTGCTGCCAATACTTGGAATCGCTGCAACGATGGTTCCGATTGCAATTTATATGTTTATCCAGGGTGAAATTCTGAGTGGTATTGGCGCATTGGTTATTATGCTTGTCATCACGTTTATCAGACGTTTCATCGAACCGACCATATTTGGCAATGCAATGCATCTCCATCCGCTGGCCACCTTGGTTTCGATGATTATCGGCGTCGGTGTGTATGGACTGGGCGGACTATTGCTGGGTCCCATTATTCTGGTTGTTGTGCAGGAAGTCATCACACTGTTCGGTATCGATCAGGTGCTGCGCAACTGGCTTGGTGGCTTGCTGAATCGAATGAGCCGCTGATTTTCAGGAGCATTCAACCTTGATCAAGCGTTCACGAAAGCCGGCGAACCCACGACCCTGCCAAAACCGGCTGTTCAACAGGCATGAAGTAGAGCATTTTCGGATGGGGTGTGCTTTTGATCGGACGCCGCTCCAGATCAAGCAGGCCGGTCGCTTTCAACCCTTTGTTTTCGCCATTCGGCTGCATCACTTCCAACGGTTCTCCTTCAAAGATCCGATTCCGCTGTTCTATAAGGATCAACCCACTATCGGGCAGCCAGGCTTTTACCAGTCCGACAACAGTCGCCTGATGTTGATCTGTTTCATCGAGAGAAATTTTTGCCTCGTTCTGAGGCCGATCAAAATAAAATCCTGTGTCAAAAGGCCGGTGAACCGTTTTTTCCAGTTCTGCCAGCCATTTCGGATCCGGCTGCCATGCCAACGGGTTTTTCAGATACGCATCCAGCGCGGTTCGATAGGTCTTGACAACAGTCGCCAGGTAATAGCTGCTTTTTACACGTCCCTCAATCTTAAAACTTCCCAGGCCGGCTGAAGCCAGCTCCGGGAGATGGTTAACCAGACACAGATCACGACTGTTGAGAAAGTAGGTGCCTTCAGCACCTTCTTCGATTTCGAACGTGTTTTCGTGGTGATTCTTTTCGCGAAGCTCATATGACCAACGGCACGGCTGTGCGCATTGACCGCGATTGGCGTCCCGACCGGTCAGAAAATTTGATAAGAGGCAGCGGCCTGAATATGCCATACACATCGCGCCATGTACGAAGCCTTCAAGTTCAAGTTCATTGGGTGTTTCCCGGCGAATCTGTGCGATTTCAGATAAAGTCAGTTCTCTGGCCAGTATGATTCGTTTTGCGCCCTGCTGATACCAGAACGCACAGGCAGCCGCATTCGTGACGCTGGCCTGCGTACTGATGTGTATTTTCTGTTCCGGCTTCATAGCCCGTACCAGCTGAAAAACGCCCGCGTCCGAGACTATAACAGCATCCGGACCGGTTGACAGCAACCGATCGAGTTTTTTTGCCAGCTGCTGATAATCCTCTGGATGAGCCAGACTATTCAACGTCAAATAGACACGAACAGATCGTTGATGTGCAAACTCAACAGCTTCTGCCAGTTCCGTTTCGGAGAAATTCGCACTCGCAGCACGAAGGCCAAACTGTCGAACAGCCAGATAGACGGCATCTGCTCCATATTGGATCGCCGTCTGAAGTTTATCCATGTCACCGGCTGGTGCCAGCAGTTCAATGGAACGGTCTGTTCGGGACTCAGTCATCGTTCCCCTCTGCTTCTGCCAGCGCCTGGTAATAAGCGATGTTGTACTCGTGTTGTGCGTAGTCTTCCGCGAAC
>JAAYBY010000276.1 GCA_012729935.1 Clostridiaceae bacterium
CGTTGAAAACAGACCTCATCAAGGACGGGGTCGGCAAAATACGGCCAGGAGAGTGATCGCCACACATAAAAATAAATTACTCTACTTCTAATTTACATAAATCCAAAACCGGGGGCTTGCGAAAGTCTCCGTTTTTATTTTAAAATTTCCTTGATTATGTTCTGATATCATAAAATATGAAACGAATAATTCCTATTGGAATTACCCGGTTTAGTGAAAAGCCAATTGATACCCAATAGGTCTTGTCTCCCTGCTTTTTATTTTATTCATCATAATTTATATCCAAAGGAGTTGATATTTGAAATAAAAGTGTATACTTGCATATGTTAATGTCAAAAATTATTACCTGATTATGACAAAAGCTGCAATACTCTCACTGATTCTCATTCTGACTGCCTGCCAACTACAGGAAGAATCCAAAAACCCGCCAATGTTTACCGGTGTGGAATTGGATCAGGGTGAAAAAGCCATTATTACCGGTAAAATAAGCAACCTTGATGTATATCCGCACGTGAAGTGGCTGGAAATATCACTTCTCGATTTTTATGGGAACGAAACAAAACACTCTTCATCTCTTGCCAAAGATGGAATGTTTCGCTTTGAAATTTACCCTATCACCACACGCGAAATATCATTTGTTCCGGTCGAAGATCGTATCATGATCGCTCCGGGCGACAGCTTGTATATTGAAAAAGATTTCCGCAACATCACCAATACCGTTTTCAGAGGAACAAACGCCGGGTTGAACAGACACATCAACGCATTCATGAACCAGTACCTGGGTCGATACAATCAACCGTATGAATTATCATTTACTGATTTCAGGACAGACGCGAAAAAGCAATACGATGAAACTCTTTATAAACTTGCCACGTTTGAACAGGAACACAACACATCGCAAACGTTTCACAAATGGGCGAAAAAACAGGTTGCTCTGGATTATTACTACTCGTTGTTCTTATTTCCCTATCAACATACAATTCGATCAAAAGAAGAACTGACGGACTATGATCGGGAAATATATTACGATTTTGTGACTGAGTTTGAAAAAGAAGTGGATAATACGATGTTGATGGGGAGCTATTTTAAAACGGTAAACATGTTTTCGAGATACATTGTAGAAGATTATCATCCTGAATTCTTTGGTAAAAAAGACGATGTGACAGTGTGGAATAAAATACTGGAGAAACTCAAATCAAGTTCGAAAAACAACTATCTGTCGCAATTTGCATTTGCAGATTTTTTGAATGCCATGTACCTGCAAGCCCATAAGACAGAATGGATCGACAGCAACCGGGTCATGATCAACGAAATGATAACCGACAGGTTTCTGCGCACTACGCTTAATAACCAATACAATCAGGTGAAGGCATTCAATGCCAATCCGCGTATTTATTCAGATGCCGTTTTAGGGAATAATGCCGTTGAACTGAGCGGATCCGGTTCGCAGGTAACCGATTCATCCAACATCGTGAAACACATTCTCGACTCCAATCCTGGAAAAGTGGTCTACGTGGATATCGGGGCAACATGGTGTGGACCCTGCATGAAACAAATGCCATACAGCAAATTGCTTCACGAGGAGCTGGCCGATAAACCGGTTACGTTTGTCTACTTGTGGCTGGACGGTGAGCAGGAACAGGCAAAAAGAAAAATAGCAAGTCTCCATCTTCCGGGTGTTCATGTAGCCCTGACCGATAAGGAATGGCAAGACATCATGAAGCGCTTTTACACAAGAAGCAGTATTCCTTATTATCTTCTATTCGATCAAAAAGGCGTAATGGTGGATTTTGGTCTCCATCTAAGTCCGGGCAGTTCCTCCACAAAAGAATCGATTCAGAAATTATTAACTGATTGATTTCTTTTAAAGCTTATTCTTTCATCATCCCGATATCCCGCAGCCAGGAGATAACCCTGAAAGGCCACTCGTTCACCGTGTGTCCCGTATTGCGCAACCCGTAACCATGTCCGCCGGAGGGATAGAGATGCAGCGCGGCTGGTACGTTTGCCTCTTTGAGGGCGTAATAATAAAACAGGCTACTGTTGATATAATTCTTATCGTCCTGCGTCTGGATCAGAATGGTGGGAGGTGTATTGGCGTCGACTTTCAGCTCGGGGGCGATTGAGAATTGTTCCCCGGAAAGGTAAGCCGGGTAGACCAGGACGGTGAAGTCGGGACGGAGGCTCACCTCGTCGAAGGCATCCACTTTGGGATAGGACCGTTCGGCGTAGTTAGTGCTGGCCACGGCGGACAGGTGTGCACCCGCCGAAAAGCCCATTACGCCAATCTTGTTTGCATCAATCCCCCGCTCCACCGCATGTGCACGGGTGTAGGCGATGGC
>JAAYBY010000277.1 GCA_012729935.1 Clostridiaceae bacterium
TAAAGTAGAGAAGTTCAGGCCTCTACGACAAAAGAAAGGTGGTTTTATGGCAAACCAGACGAACAGCTTAACGCATACGAAATGGATGTGCAAATACCATATCGTCTTTACCCCAAAGTATAGGCGGAAAATAATTTACAATCAATACAAAGCCAGCATAGCGGAAATTCTCCGACAGCTATGCCAATACAAAGGGGTGGAAATCATCGAGGGGAAACTCATGCCCGATCACATCCATATGCTCGTGAGTATCCCACCGAAAACCAGCGTCTCAAGCTTTATGGGTTATCTGAAGGGCAAGAGCGCGCTGATGATATTCGACAAACATGCAAATCTCAAATACAAGTTTGGGAATCGGCATTTCTGGGCGGAAGGATACTATGTCAGTACCGTAGGACTCAACGAAGCAACCATTCAAAAATACATTCAGGAGCAAGAGAAGCATGATATCGCCGTCGACAAGCTGAGTGTAAAAGAGTACGAGGACCCTTTTAAGGGTAGCAAGTAATCCAAACGTCCCTTCAGGGACTTGCAAAAGTGGCAATTGCCGTAGAGGCTTGAACGATAGTGAAAAGCCAGCGCCTTGAGACGCTGGCAGGTAACAAGGGCTTATAGCCCTAGAGCAAACCACCCGTTTGACGGGTGGTTATGATTAAAACTGATTTTCGGTATTTGATACTACCTCTCTGCGATTAAAGGAACGCCAGCTAATGATATACGATAGAAAATCGAATTATTAATTGTTCGATTTAGGAATTATCGGTTATTTTGCAAACAGATATCCAAATTCCAAACGATTCGTTGTTGTGTTATACTATTATTTAATTATAATTCATTTTTAATATTACTTTTATATGCCATTGTTTAGATAGTATAATGAGGTAATTAGTATGCAATTTGAATCTGCTAAGTGCCCAAACTGTGGAGCTGAAATTAAGGTACCGGATGGCTCCACACGCGCGAGATGCATGTTCTGTGGATCCCACCTTAATGTTCAAGAAGCTATACAAAACTATCGAATTGAAATATCGGGAAAAGTATCCGTTTCGGGATTATCTTCACCGGAGAACGACATAAACAGAGCGAGACAGTGCATGGGGGCAAAAGATTTCGAAAAAGCTTATGAATACTATTGTCGGGCTATCGACAAGCAATCGGATAATTTTGAAGCGTGGAATGGCTGCTTATATGCTGTCACTCGTTCACTTAAATTTTATGAACCGGACATAGTACCCATAACCGGGTACATGGGCCTAATGTCAATTGCTTATAATTGCGTGAAATATGCATCTGAAAATCATTTGCCAAATATCAAAAATAATTTAGAGAGAGTCGCAATGATTTTTACCGAATACGCAAAACGTGTTGTTCGTCCTGAATATAAAGATTACGAGAACAGACAAACCACATCAGGCAAAGGCTCGAGAAAATGGGGCATTATTCTTATTGTCATTGCGATATTTATTGCTCCATTTTTTTGGCCATTCGCGTTGTTAAGTTTAGTATTAGGTATAGTACTAATATTCTCCGCGAATAAGACTATAAATCAAATAAAAACAATTGAATCTTTTATAAGTGATGAAAATAAGCAGTACATCAACTATTTTCTTAACCTTATAAAAGATTGTTAAACCATATTTATTTTTGTGCCTACGCAAATAAAGGGCTCATGTCGATGTGATAGGAATAACCGACATACAAGCTGGTAAGTGATACGCCCCCGCTTCACCACGCGAAAAAAATTATTAGTCTGGTCTTTTCAGGTCATCTCGATCACACAAAAATTGATAATGAAACGATAGAAAAAGTTAAATCAAAACCGAACAAATTACGTTCGTGGTATTTTCATCCGGATAGACGATACAGCCTCCGCCGCTTCCACTTTTTCATCAATCGAATGGTTAGAATTACAACGATCGTGATCAAAATAACGGCCAGAACTGGAACAAGAACAGCCACAATCGCAGAGACAATCGAAAGCGCTGATTCAACTCCCGATACGGCCGGGTTGGCTCCGCCGCCGCTGGCAACTGTCGATACACCGTGAACGCCGTTGCTGACCAGGCTGGTGACTGTCGCGACGCCGCCCCCTGCAATAACCGCAAATGTCCAGCGGAGCAGCGGATGCATGTCGGTTATAACCGATGCGGCCACTACAATGCCCGCTATGACGCTGGCAGGGATACTGATGCTGTCCAGGAGGTTATCAACATAAGGGATAAAATAGGCAGCGATCTCGATGATGGTGGCCACGGCAAAAATAATGATCGCCGGCAGACTGGCAATCCATGAAAACTCTGATGCCAGTTCAAGATACCCGCTATAACCGGCAATACCCATCACAAGCAGCGGCACAAAAATTCTAAATCCACAGGTTGCCGCCAAACCGACACCGATCAAAATCTGTAGGATATACGCCATTCACGCACCTCCTGATCGACCCGCCATTCTGGTTTGATTATAACAGATTGACGGATGATAAATAGTCTGCCGATTTCTGCGATAAGCGAGTTTTCTGAAAGATGGCCA
>JAAYBY010000278.1 GCA_012729935.1 Clostridiaceae bacterium
ACCATTTAACGCGCCTGAATCCGATGGTATCAGGCGGCGGAGCTGATTCAGCCTATGCGGTGCAGGAAGGGGTACCAACGGTTTGCTCTCTGGGTATTGTCGGACAGTATCAGCACACCCTGAATGAGCAGGCAGACATCCCTTCACTGGCTGAACGCGCCAAGCTTCTTGCTGCAGCGATCACTGGCAATAATCCGTTTGATGCCTGATATCAATGGCAGTAAGATTTCTGACAACATCATAATTGAATCAGACAATAGGAGGAGCATCCATGTTTTGTGAGCAATGTGGTAATCCGATACCGGAAGGAGCAGCTTTTTGCCGTCAATGCGGGTCTCAGGTCAAACCAGATTCCTCAAAGGCACCCGGCATAACACAGAAGCAGTCAACAGGATCACTCGTCGGATGGTCACAGGTGATCAACCATCCTGAAATTCATCAGGCAGCACAGAAAAACAAGAAATCAGCGATGGGCTGTATGTGGTTCTTCACGATTCTTTTCCCCGTTGGATTCCTGTTGGCTGGTCTGCTGATCGAGGAGATGCCGCTCAATGAAGCGATTATTATCGGTGTGGGTCTCGGCCTCCTGATGCTGATCATCAATCTGATCCGCATCCGCGGAATGAAGCGTCCCATCTGGGAAGGCGTCGTCATTGATAAATACACCAAACAGCGCAGTAAACAGAGCCGTGACGATTCAAGCAGCGTCACCTACTATACCGAATACAATGTGGTAATCAAAGGTGTTGACGGCAAAAAGAAATACAGTGTCGAACGTGATCTAAATCCGATGTACGGTTATCTGTCAATTGGCGACCGAGTCCGCTTTCACCCGATGTTTGACTCTTATGAAAAGTTTGATAAATCGAAAGACAAAATTATCTACTGCAATATTTGCCACATGATGAACCCGATTGCCAATGAACGGTGCGAACGGTGCAGCAACCTCTTGTTTAAATAATCTGTCTGCCGCCCAGGAAGACTGCCTGAATCTGGTCGCCGCTGTCCATCACAAGCAGGTCAGCCCGTTTTCCCGGCTTGATGGAACCACAATCCGTCAGTCCGGCAACACGGGCAGGGGTGGTGCTTGCCATTTTGCACAGATCGATCAGACTGGCTTGCGTTGCCTTGCGCATGTTGCGGAACGCTGTGGCGAGCGTCAGGCGACTGCCGTAAAGCCCGCCATTGATGATGTTGACATCTGAATCCAGCGTGTCGCCGCCGGCACAGCAGTCTGATACCAGTGCGATCTGATCTGCACCTTTCAACCGATAAACAAAATTCAGCAAAAAAGTCCGAACATGGGCACCCATGGAATCGGCGATCAGTTCAGCTGTCATGGCGTCTTCCCCGAGCACAAAAAAATCGGAACCCGGCTCAACCGTGCCGCGGAATTTTGTCTCCGGAGCCCCCGTCCCGCAGAAAATATGACTGCCGATCCTTAAACCATATGGTAAATAGGTTTTCAGCGTCTCCGGGCTGGCTTTGGAATAGCAGACAGCCAGAACGATGTTTTTCTCCTGGGCGTAACGGGCAAACGTGCGTGCACCATCCAGACAGGGATCAAGCGTCCAGACACGGATCATCCCGTCGGCCAGTTGAATCAAGGACTGGTACTCATCTTCATTGATCGGATAAACCTGTCCGCCATCTGATCCAAGAGAAGGATCTACATAGGGGCCTTCCATATGGATACCCCGGATGTTGCCGCCCGGTTCGGCAGCGGCTTTGACAATTTTTTTAATCGATTTTTCAAAAGAATAAAATCCGGCGTTGCGCCACAACGAAGCAAGAAC
>JAAYBY010000279.1 GCA_012729935.1 Clostridiaceae bacterium
GCTGTTCTACTTCACCGGTTCGCGCAGCCGGATCAAGCTGCATCGCCGCAATCTCGTTCCCCGGTTCCATCGTTCAGTGAAAATCGCTGTTCTCGGCCTGCCTGGTTTCGCTCTGCAGCTGGCCAGCAGTGTCATTCACCTGATTCTCAATCGCAGCCTGCTTCGTTTGGGCGGTGACATCGCGGTTTCCGGGATGGGTGTGCTGAACAGTTTGCAGACCGTGCTGGTTATGCCGGTCATCGGCTTAAGACAAGGGGTTCAGCCGATCATCAGCTTTAATTTCGGTGCCCGCAAACTGCATCGCGTGCGCCTCGCTTCTAATCTGGCGATCGCGATCGGTTCTGTGATCATGCTACTGGGCTTTTTAATGACCCGGCTGTTTCCGACACAATTGATTCGTCTGTTTAATCAGGATGCCGAGCTCGTTGCTTTTGGCTCGAAAGCGATCGGCTACTGGTTTTTCGCTTTTCCGGTCGTCGGCCTGCAGATCATCGCTTCGAACTTTTTCCAGGCAATCGGCCGACCGAAAACGGCCATTTTCCTGACTATGACGCACCAGATTATCTTTTTAATTCCGGCGATCCTCATTCTACCGCTGTTCTGGGGTATGAACGGGCTTTTAGCCGCCAATGCGGTCGCCGAACTGCTGTCAGCCGCCATCACAGCCGTCTGGTATATTCTGGCAATCCGCAATCTGGAACGGGACACCTGCAGAATCGACGCCCGGATAAATCCGGTTATTGTTGAAGACGCCTGCGGTTAATCACCGCTCAACTGGCTGATCTGATCAATAATGCTGCCGATTGAGGCGATCGTCTCGCGCAGCGGCACATCTGTTTCGATGGCTACGCCTGCCAATCTGGCAAACCCGAGCGGATCAACGGAGCCGCCCGCTTTCAATGCTTTCAGCCATGACTGCACCGCCTGCCCGCCTTCTATTTCCATCCCCTTGCTGGCAACAGTCGCCAACGTCAATCCGGCACTGTACGTGTAGGGATAAAGCCCCATGTAGTAATGCGGCTGGCGCATCCAGGTCAGTTCCGCACCTTCGTTAATCGTAACAGCATCACCCCAGAAGGATTGCAGCACATCCCGCTTGATCGCGTTCAAGTCAGCCGCCTGCAGCTGTTCACCCTGGTCAACACGCTGATAGACATCACGCTGAAAAGCCGCTTCCAGCAAATGGGTGACAAAATTATGAAAATAGGTGTTCTGGATCAGCGATGAAAGGACCCAGCGTTTCATACGCGGCTCGGTCTGCTTTTTAAGCAGCGCACTGGCCAGCAGCATCTCGTTGATGGTCGACGGCGCTTCGGTAAAATAAAGAGATGGTTCACAGGCCAGATACGGTTGACTGGCCTGAGCCAGAAAAAAATGCATCGCATGGCCGATCTCGTGGGCAAGCGTAAAGACTTCGCTCAGCCGTTCGGTCCAGGACAGCAGGATGTAGCCGTGAACCCCAAAAGGCGATGCACAAAAACCGCCGGTAGATTTACCGATATTCTGGGCAAAATCTACCCATCGCTCCGAGAAGGCACGCAATGCGGTCTGTTGATAATCCGTACCCATAACTGCAAGTGCTTCACCAATCAGCTCTTTGGCACCGTCGATGGTCATCTGGGGATCGTAATCCGGATCCAGAGCGATCTTGAGATCCGCGAAGGTCATTTCATCCAGCTCATGCACCTGCTGAAGCAGCTTTGCATAGCGCCGCATGTGCGGTGCCAGTTCTGTCATGATCAGGTCGATCTGTCGATTGTACAGAGTACGATCGACTTTTTGTTCATCTAAAAGGTAATCAAAAACAGAGTCATAGCCGCGCAGCCTGGACA
>JAAYBY010000280.1 GCA_012729935.1 Clostridiaceae bacterium
CAAAGCAAAGCTTGCTGCCGGCCTGCTGGCGCAGATGCTCTGCGATGCGGCCTTTTTGGGCCGCCGCTGTCCGGTTTGCCTTGAACCAGTAGAGCTGGCAGCGGTCTCCTGACAAAACGGTGAACTGGAGACCATGCAAGGCCTGAATGGGCAGCGCATCCAGCATGTCGGCTTTGGGGATTTCGATCGATGCTTCCGAACAGGGTGTCAGTAAAACCATGAAGAAGGGCAGATCATCCCTAAACCAGGGGAAGGCATCGTGGACATAGTCATTGGCGTAATCGAAATCGGGATTGGTCAGCATGCCGTTCAATATTTCGTTATGCATCATCGTCAGGAAATTCTTGATCGACTGGCTCATGCGCGCCTGCTCGTCGCTGAGCAGGGCGTTTTTCTGTGCGTAGGCGGCCAAGCTTTCCGATATGAAGTGATACGGATCCTGGATCTTCCGATAGTCGCCGCCAAGCGTGCCGACCAGCTTCTTGACCGGGCGCAGGAACAGGTCAGCCAGAAAGATTGAGATCAGGGCGCTGCCCAGCAGGACGATGACCATCAGGAGGGCATAGTGGACCAGGTGGTCCTTGGACTGGCTTGCCTGGTATGGCGGCGAGGCGAGACGGATCGAAAAGGGCAGTGTTCTGCTTGCGCTTTCCGTCACCACCAGATCATCGCGCAAAGCGCCGGTTTCATACAGGGTCTGGCCGAACAGCTCCAGGCGGCAATAGACCGCCTCAGGGCTCAGGATCTGGTTCATGGCGTTGGCGATGACGATTTTATCGATCAGGACGCAGATGATCCCGTTTTCGCGTCTCGGCGTCGGGTCGGGCAGGCGCATGATGGCCACATGGGCGGCATCGGTAGCCGTGACCGAAGCCACCGAGGCACCGTCTTCCGAATATGTGATCGTGTAATTTTGGTGGACCTTGTGGAAGAAATCGGTTGAAAACCAGCCGTTGCGGCAGATGACCGAGTCCAGCGGCGGCGGCGTGATCACCAGCACATCCGACACATAGGTCAGCGATGTGACCTGGGCGGCCAGCTCCGACTGGATCTCCATGCGCCGCATGGGATCGAAATAGTCATGGTATATATTGGCATTGTTGCGATAGAAGCGGTACCAGCGCGAAGCGTAGATGCTGTTGCAGGAATTGACGCTGGCGAGCAGGCTCTGGCTGAAGAAGGACAACATGTTTCTTGTCTCAGCCTGCAGCGTTTCCTGGTAATAGGCCTTCTCCCTGGTGTAATCCCGAATAAAAAGAAAGGTTACGACCGTGCCCGAGATGCAGAACAGGCAGAGAAAAGATACGACGATATAGCGAAACTTGGTTTTTTGGCGTGCGTTGTGCAATGCGACAAACCTCAAGTCCTGTGTGCTTTGGCTTTTATCCATTATATGGATTTTGGTGTGCTTTATCAATGATAAGACCTGCAAGAATGCGACCAACAACCTTGTTTGCGTCCCTGTTCTAACTGTATCTTTGGTTCACAGAGCCGTTCACCAAAGGTGTAGTTAGTCGATATGACCATAAAAAATGCATCTGTGCCTATCTTGATTGTGCAAGTCTAGTGAACACGCCTGATCACCAGATCGCACTTGCCGCCGGGGCTGGCGGATGATATGTTAGGCCGGTACAAGCTTGTATCGTATTCTTGTTTTCGCAGACAGACGCGGAAATCCGCGTGCTTGCCCGGTCTCACCTGACGAGCAAAATCGATCATGAAGAAATGTCTCATTGGAGGTAAAGCATGGAACGCAGAAAAAGGAATGGAAAGCACCTGATCAGCATCGCGATCTGCGCGATCCTGGTCATGTCGCTCGTGGCCTGCAGCACCGGCGGAACAACCACCGGTTCAGCTAATCCCTCAACAAGCGGTACTACATCGGGGACCACCACAGCCGGCACCACCACGCCAGCCGCCTATACCTATGCGGGCTCGGCCCCGATTGCCGACGAAACGATCACCCTCTCCATCCTGACGACCAACAGTGGTTCGAAAATGTTGGGCTTTGCCGACATGGCCTGGTGGCAGGAAGTGCTGAAGCGGGCTAACGTCACGCTTGAAATGGAAGAGATCGACAGTTCGTCCTATGGTGATGTGATCAAGCCGCGCCTGGCGGCCGCCGTCGATCTGCCGGACATTGTCAAAATGCCGGGAGCCGACGACGACATGGCCTACATCAAATCGGGTATCTTTGTCGAACTGACCGACTATTATGAAGATTACGGCTACAACTTTGCCAAGCAGTTCGACGAGCATACCATGCTCAAGGGATCGCTCACGACCCCGGACGGTAAAATATTCTACGCCCCGTACATTTACACGACCGCCAACAACTCACGCTGCCTGATGGTCAACAAGGATTTCGTGGAATCTGTCGGCATGCAGCTCGGCGACATCAAGACCATTGATGATTTTTATGCCTACCTGACCGCGGTTGCCCAAAACGATGCCAATGGCAACGGGGATGCCGCGGATGAGGTGGCACTGTTCAGCCGCTCTGGCATGATCCAGCTCTGGAGCATGTTCTGGGGTCTTGATGTGACCGGGACATTCCAGCGTGAGGCAGACGGGAAAGTCATCTGCGGCTATGCCGATGAGCGTTACCGCGAGATGCTGGTGTTCCTGAATCAGCTGTTTGAGGAAAAACTCCTGTACAGTGAATTTGCCACGGCCAATTACGATACGCAGCAGGCCCTGTTTACCAACAACCAGATCGGGTCGCTGATCCATTTTGTGTCCAACTGCACCAGCTATTCGCAGGCCATCGATCCGGATTGGGATTTCTACAATGACGAGCCGATCATCCAGCCCGTCGTACCCCTGACAGGCCCCCACGGCGACCAGCATGTCTATGGCCGTGACTCGATGGGTTCGCTGTTCGGCATCACGCGCTATTGCGAAGATCCTGAGTCCGCTTTCAAGTTCATCGACTACCTGATGAGCGATGAGGTCGGCGAGCTGACCTGGTACGGCATTGAAGGTACCGATTATGAGATCGTCGATGGGGAGATCCAGTTCACGGAGGTCTACCTCAAGAGCGAGGATGGCTACCGCTCGAACCAGGGCTACAACTTCGACGGCCTGCCAAGCTACCAGCTGGGCGGCGGCTACATGGCGACGCAGTGCAAATTCGTGCGCGACATGAGCAACGATGTCCTGGTCAAGTACGTCATGAATCCGACCATCACGTTCTCCTACAAACTGGAAGAGGAGAACGAGGTGATCCGCTCTTACGTCGCTGATCTCAAAACCAATTTCTCCGAGAACCTGACCGCCTTCATCATGGGCACCCGCTCGCTCGATACCTGGGATGCCTATATCGCGGACCTGCAGAAGATGAACCTGGACAAAGTCCTTGAGGTTTATCAAGCGGTCAGCGACCGGCAGGCCGCCAGCAAGTAAGCGGCACAGGCCATTCATCTGACACGGAAGGTATGGGCCGCCCGGTCGGCCCATACCTTTTGCCAAATGTCAGACTACGCGCGAGGTGGATCGATGAGACAAGCAGAC
Source organism: Clostridiaceae bacterium (assembly GCA_012729935.1). GTDB lineage: Bacteria > Bacillota > Clostridia > Saccharofermentanales > UBA5734 > JAAYBY01. Next base: position 3,514 of record JAAYBY010000280.1, read on the forward strand.
AGCTCTTCTTTGCTGAAAGGCCGCACCAGAAAGCGGCTGCTGGAGATTCTGAACAGGGACAAGTACCTCTATGCGATGTTTTTGCCCTTTTTCCTTTATTACATCATTTTCAGCTACATCCCGATGTCCGGTCTGGTGATTGCCTTTAAGGATTTCAAGCCGGGATTTGGCATCTATCACGGCGATTGGGTCGGATTCAAGTGGTTTATCCAGTTCTTCAACTCGCCCTACGCCATCCGGACCATCCGGAACACGGTCCTGATCTCCCTTTATGATCTTCTTTTCGGGTTTCCGATCCCCATCCTGTTTGCGGTCTGCATCATGGAGATTCGCCATATGGGGTACAGGCGCATCGTCCAGACGGCCAGTTATCTGCCTCATTTCATCTCCACCGTGGTCATGGTCGGTATCCTGGTCAATTTCTTCACGATCAACAACGGCATTGTCAACAACATCATCGAGAAACTGGGCGGTGAACGGATCAATTTCCTGATCAATCCCAGGTGGTTCCGGACCCTGTATGTGGGTTCATCGATCTGGCAGAGCTTCGGGTTCAGCTCGATCATCTACATCGCCGCGATCACCGGCATCGATCCCGGCCTTTATGAGGCGGCCAAGATCGACGGGATCACGAAAATCA
>JAAYBY010000281.1 GCA_012729935.1 Clostridiaceae bacterium
AAGTCGGGAATGATCCGATGATCGGGATTTGGATTAAAAAGCCGGTCTAGCTGATTGACATCATCAATGTCAGCCAGCAAACCCTGACTCTGATTATCGGAAAAGTGGTCACGGCCGGCGACAGGCTGGGAAAACGGAGACAATGCAAAGATCCAACGGAAATCGCAGTCCAGAAAGTCCAGTATTTCATCAACACTATTGAGTCCGTGAGCTTTCGAAAAATAAGCGCTGATTTCAGGCCAGACGGTATTTTCCATCAGATCAAAAGCGACCTTGTCAACCGTCTGAAAGGAGAATGTTCGAAATACACGTTCACGGTAAGAAAGCTGTGTCATGATTGCTGCCATCCCGAGTCAAGAATGAATCTGATATTATCGTACCATACATGATCTGCAAATCAATCCTGCGAACGACATTGCGATTGATTTAGCCCCATTCTTTCGCTACAATGATTTTGAATCTGCCGTCTGTTCAAAAAACAAAACGCAACTTGATCTGATCAGCGTGTATGTTGAACATCACATGAAAGGCAAAACCGATGAGACAACCGGAATATGAAGATTTTGAGAAGGACATTCAGCCCTTCTGTCATGATCCGAAACCCTATGAAACAAAAATTGAACGATGTACCGCCACCACTGTTAATGCGTCTGGTCAACTGCTGGGCGTAGTCTCCGGTGAATGGGACGGCAAGCGAAGTTTATGCTTCGCTTCATCTGAAACATCTTTTTTGACAGATTTCCAGGGTGCATCTCCAGCTGCAGATAGTGATCAGGACAGCAGCTGGGTCGTTTATATCCAATTCACAGATTGCTGGCAGGTATCAGCATCTCGATTGCAAAACAACCAGGTTGTGCAACAGTTCAGGATCCATGCCAGCGAACATGTATGCATGCAGCCTGCGATCTGCTGCGGTGATTCTTCTGTCTTGGTAACCTGGGTTGAAGAGCAAAACAAGGTTCTTCGCATTCAGTATGCCCAATACAAGAGCGCTGAATGGTCAGAGCCGCAGCTGATTAATGTCACATCAGGTCATTGTTTCAGGCCGGCGGTCTGTAGAGGAGATCAATGGCTGATTGTGTTCGACCGATCCGATGACGACAAGCACTGCCTTGAATATACTTTTTTGAATGATCAACTCAACCAGGTCATGCAAGGCACAATCATCAGCGACGACGCATGGCTCTATGCGCCCGTGTGCGGCGCTTCATCTGATCGTTACATGATTGCCTGCCTATCTCAGAAACTGGTTATTGATCCGGATCTGGAAATTGTCGATCATGATACCGGGTTGGGTTATTGTGAATGGGCCGATGGTGCGTTTTCACCTTTGGTGCGTGTTGCTGACCTGAACGATGGATTGTTGGGTGAAGTCCTCTATACGCCTTATTTTGGCATACGCAGACGCTGTCATTTGGTAGTGGATGAGCAGGATGTCTGGTTATTCTGGGAAGGTTGTCCTGAAAATCAATTAAATGCTGACAAACAGAATAAGACGAAAGCAGGATTCAGCTGGGAACATTATGGTCATCTGCTTGGCCTGAGAAAGAAAAATGAAGCATGGGAAGGACCCGTTTATCTGCATCGAGGCGGCATACAATATTCTGTTGCCTCGTCAGGGAACGGCAGAATTGCTGTTTCATGGATAGACAGCAGTTATTTGACACAGCAGCCTGAACTGCGCGTCGAACTAATAGATTTGAGTTGCGGTGAACCGTACAAACCACAGGCAAGGCGAGGCCGCTGGAAACCCTGGACTGTTCCCAAGGTTGATTCTAAACGCTATTCAACCGTCGTCGGTGACGAGACGCTTAAGCTTTACTGGGCGGATACACATGTCCATTCAAGGTACTGCCCGGATGCAGAAGGAGAACCTGATCTGCTGGTACAGACTGCCAGGGAACAAGCTCAGATCGATTTCATGTGTATTATTGATAACGATTTTTACCCATATGCGGGGATCATGCCGCTGGAATGGGAACGGCTGAAAACCCTGGCTGCATTGTTTTCTAAAAACGATAACTTTATCCTGCTGCCTGGTTATGAATATACATACCATGAAAAGGGGTTGGAACCGAACTTCAATCATCGATATGTCATGTACCCATCGGGTGGTGAATTTTATAGTCGGACGGATCCACGAAGCCGGACACTGGAAGATCTGGCACCACTGGTTGATGCTGCAGGCGGAATTCTCGTTGCCCACCATCCGACATTCCGATTGATCGATCATCCGATTGACCACTACACTGAGATTTGCTCATCGTGGCGGATCAGCATGGAAGAGAAAAATGAAATACGAAAAAAGCTGCGCAGCGGTCAGAAACTGACATTTATCGGTTCGTCTGACACACATCGTGCTTTACCAGGGTTGGGTGGTGCGCTGACAGGCGTTTATGCAACATCTCTTGATCCAGATGCCCTGTTTGAGGGATATCGAAAAGGCAGAACAATCGCCACACAAGGAAACCGCACGGTCATAGACTTCAGGATTAATGAAGAAATATCGGGAGCATCATTATCGATTCCGGCATCTGAAAAACTGCTGATTCACTGTGTGATACGAGCTGACCGACCGATTGAGTATGCGGAGATCATCTGTGATGAGTCCGTTATCCGCTCGTATCGGGATCCTGGTCTAGAAATTTACGATCAATTTTCGCTCTCACCGGAGGGGGGAACACATACCTATTATGTCCGCGTCAAATTGATCGGTGATCCGTCTTTCAATGAACCGGATGCTGATCCGGATGTGTATTCGGGACCATTTGTCCGATCAGGACACTATCCCTTCAACTTTGCCAGGGTCGACGGACCTTTTGCATGGAGCACACCTGTATGGGTGACAGTAACTTGAAGTCGAAACATGAATAGGGAGGACGAGAAAAAATGATGGATGAGCGACAGCAATTGTTATGTGAGATGGTTGAAAAATCACGCCAGTTGATTTTCGAGGTTGAGGAACATATCTGGAAGCATCCGGAAACGGGTTTTCGCGAATGGAATACATCTGCCTATCTCGAAGAAATCATGACGGACCTTGGCTATGACTTGATCAAACCGGAGGGTATTCCTGGTTTCTTTACCGATCTTGATACCGGTAGACCCGGGCCCAGGCTGCTGATCATGGGTGAACTGGATGCATTAGTCTGCCAGATGCATGCGGAAGCGACAGACGGGAAGGCCCATGCCTGTGGTCATCACGCTCAATGCGCTGCGCTGATCGGTCTTGCTGCCGCTTTAAAGGAACCCGGTGCTTTAGACGGATTATCCGGAACGATTCGGTTGATGGCTGTACCGGCAGAAGAGCTGATCGAGGTGGAATGGCGGGAAACACTCCGTCAACAGGGCGTTATAAAGTATTACGGCGGTAAAACAGAGTTCATGCATCGTGGTTATCTGGACGATGTTGATCTGGCTTTTATGATTCATACAGCCATTGACGATGAAGTTGATTTTGCCTGCAGAACAGGCACAAACGGCTGTCTGGCCAAATGCGTTACCTATGAAGGCGTTGCCTCGCATGCGGGTGGATCGCCTCATCTTGGAATCAATGCACTTTATGCGGCACAGATGGGGATGCAGGGGATCAACGCTATTCGTGAAACCTTTCGAGATGATGATCATGTGCGCGTCCATCCGATCATGACGGCAGGTGGTCAGTCTGTCAATATCATACCGTCACATGTCAAGCTGGAAAGTTTTGTCAGGGGTGCTTCACTGGAAACAATAGCCAAAGCCAATCTTAAGGTGAATCGGGCACTGGCTGCAGGCGCTGTCTCGCTGGGTGCCCGTGTTCATATTATGGATCGTCCGGGCTATGCGCCACTCCAAAATGATCCGGGATTGATGAAAGTTGCCCAGGAGTGCATGGAGGCACTGGTCGGTCCGGAACGCGTTCGTTTTTCCAATGCATGGGGAACCGGATCAACGGATATGGGTGATGTCTCTTGTGTCATGCCTGCCATTCATCCCTATGCGTCAGGTGCCAGCGGGACCAGCCACGGGAACGATTTTAGAATCAAGGATCGCGAGCGCGCATGTATGAATGCCGCCAAGGCTCAGTTGCTCATGG
>JAAYBY010000002.1 GCA_012729935.1 Clostridiaceae bacterium
ATTGGCGGTACTCTGGCGATTCCAGCTTTTTTACTGACGCATGTCTATCTGAAACTGAAAGGGAACAGACAAAAAGGGAAGGGTGATTCACATCGTGTCATTCAGACAATTGACCCGGAAGGATCGGCAGATTCGTCTGCTGATACTGGCGATTAGCGTTGTGTGTTTAACTGCGGGCCTGCTCAGGCAGGAACCATTGCGTGTTCTGCAGCGCGCCATTCAAATCTGTTTGGGGTGTATTGGCATTGGCTAGGCTTAATAGACATCAGAAAAAAAGATCCTGGGTGCAAGGACTGGCGTTTCTGGCAGGTAATGCCAATTTATCCGGATTCATAACCGGTCACATTTATCAGGGACCGCTTAAGCACCTTTGTCTGCCGGGTTTAAACTGCTATTCATGTCCCGGCGCGCTTGGAGCGTGTCCGATCGGATCCCTGCAGAATGGACTGGCAGATCCTTTCTGGCGCATTCCGCTTTACGTAATCGGATTTCTGATGCTGCTCGGAGCACTGGCAGGCCGCTTCGTCTGTGGCTGGTTATGCCCTTTTGGCTGGTTTCAGGAATTACTGCATAAAATTCCAACACGCAAGATCCGTCCGGAAAAAAAGCCGAAACTCAATCGGGTGATTTCCAGAGGCAACATCTTTTTTCTGATACTCTTTGTGATATTGATCCCGATCATTGTCCGACTGATTAACGGTTATGGAATCACGGCCTTCTGTACGTATATTTGTCCTTCCGGAACATTGATGGCAGGCTGGCCGCTTATTCTCACCAATCGTGATCTTCGTGATCTCATCGGATTGCTCTTTGGCTGGAAGACAGCTGTGCTTATTGCGGTACTGGTGCTTTCGATTTTGATCTACAGACCGTTTTGCCGCTACATCTGTCCGTTGGGTGCGATCTACGGATTTTTTAATCGAGTCAGTTTATATCGGGTAACTGTTGACACAAATCGCTGTGTCGAATGTGGCCTCTGTACACGCCAGTGTAAAATGTCGGTCCCTGTTCCATACGACGGGAACACGCCGGCATGCATCAGATGCGGAGAATGTGAGGCAGTCTGTCCCCATGATGCGATAACATGTGGTTTTCCCAAAAGGGTCAGGGCAGCCACTGATTCAGAACCCAAAAGCAGCTGAAATCATAGCTGCAAATGAAGAAAGGCGTCTATCATGAGTGTTGTTGAGAAACTTTTTGGCCAGACCAGAGACGGATTAGATGTATTTTCTTATTCGTTGTATCAAGCAGACGGATCTTTTTGTACGATTCTTTCGTACGGCTGTATTCTTCAGCGACTGCTGGTGCCGGATCGAACCGGCATGATGCAGGATGTCGTTATGGGTTATGATACGCTGGCTGAATATGAACAGCGTGACAATCCCTACCATGGTGCGCTCGTCGGACGCTTTGCCAACCGCATTGAAAACGCTTCTTTCGAGATTGACAACAAACGAATCCAGTTGTCTGCAAATAACGGCATCCATCACATTCACGGTGGTTTTAAAGGATTCAGTCGAATTGTCTGGCAAGCTGATGCGTTCGAGTCAGCAGAAGGCTCATCGGTTCGTTTTTATTACCTGAGTCCGGATGGGGAAGAGGGTTATCCGGGCAATCTTGATGTTCAGGCTACTTACACATGGACAGCAGATCATCGATTGATTCTGGCTTATGAGGCTGTTTCAGATCAGAAAACAGTCGTCAATCTGACGAATCACAGTTATTTCAATTTGAACGGTCAGGGGAGTGGTTCAATTTTCAATCACCTGATCAAGTTGGATGCTGACGGATATACACCAATTGATGATCAGTGCATTCCGACCGGTTCGATCGTTTCTGTAGACGGGACAGCATTCGATTTTCGCGAATTCAAAAGAATAGGCGAAGCAATCGAAGCGAAAGATCCGATGATTGCCTCTGTCGGCGGATATGATCATAACTTTGTTGTCCGTGGACCGTCGAATGCGTTAAGGGCGTGCGCCTCTGTATTTGAACCCAAAAGCGGCCGCAGCATGCAGGTGATGACAACTAAACCAGGTGTTCAGTTTTATACGGCAAACTCATTTAAACCCTGCCGCGGGAAAGAGGGTGTTCAGTATGAACGCCAGAACGGGTTCTGCCTTGAAACACAACATTTTCCCAATTCACCGCGAATGGCACAATTCCCCAGTCCGTTTGTCGAGCCGGGAGAAACCTATCGACACATCACTGTCTACAAGTTTGGAGTTGCTTCAGGGCCGGTAGCTGTCCTTTAATGAAACCGAACGGTTGAAAACCAGGCGGTCTGGCCGGCTGTCCGGATCAAGGCAGAAGTACCCCAGGCGCAGAAACTGGAAGGAAGTCTGGGTCTCTGTTGTTGCCAATGAGGACTCGACTTTGCAATCCTTTAATACGATCAATGAGCCCGGATCAACCAGAGACATGAAGTCCTGATCAGATGCATCTGGATCCGCAACAGAGAACAGGTTGTCATAGAGACGAACTTCAGCTTCAACGGCTGTTTTTGCGTCGACCCAATGGATCGTTCCCTTGATCTTTCTGCCATCTGGCGTCTGACCCCCGCGTGTTGCCGGATCATACTCCGCATGGATTTCAAGCAGATTCCCATCGCTGTCACAGCGGTATCCTGTGCAACGAATGACATAAGCCGCTTTCAAGCGAACTTCATTGCCGGGAAACAAACGGTGAAATTTCCGAGGCGGATCAATTCTGAAGTCGTCTTCATCAATCCAAAGTTCGCGGGAAAAAGTAATTTGACGTGTGCCGTCTTCCGGTCGATTGGGATTATTCTCGATTTCAAAGTATTCTGATTGATTTTCAGGATAATTATCAATGATCAGTTTGACCGGCTTGAGTACACCCATAACGCGTTCAGCGTTTTCATTCAGATCTTCGCGAAGACAATGTTCAAGAAAGTTGTAATCAACCGTGCTATTGACTTTTGATACACCAATCCGGTTACAGAAAGACCGAATCGACCGAGGCGTATAACCACGCCTGCGCAGGCCCGATAAAGTCGGCATCCTTGGATCATCCCAGCCGTTGACAATACCACTTTCAACCAGTGCCCGCAGTTTTCGCTTGCTCAGAACGGTATGGTCAATATTCAATCTTGCGAATTCAATCTGTCGCGGACGTGAAGGTAATCCATCAAGATTATCGATGACCCAGTCATATAAAGGACGATGATCCTCGAATTCGAGTGAGCAAAGCGAATGGGTGATGCTCTCCAATGCATCTTCCAGCGGATGAGCATAATCGTACATGGGATAAATACACCAATCATTACCGGTCCGATGGTGATGGGCATGCACAATCCGATACAGAACAGGATCCCGCATGTTGAAGTTACCGGAAGTCAAATCGATTTTTGCCCGCAGCGTCATCGCTCCGTCAGGAAATTCACCTTGCTTCATGCGCTCGAAAAGGCCGAGACTCTCTTCGGTCGGCCGGTCTCGCCAGGGACTTGGCGTTGCCGGCGTTGACAGGGTGCCTCTTGTCTTTCTGATTTCTTCAGGTTTGAGTTCGCAGACAAAAGCAAGGTTTTTGCGAATCAGCTGGCAAGCGAGCTCATACATCTGCGGAAAATATTCTGAGGCATAATAAAAACGATCATCCCAGTCATAACCCAGCCAACGGATATCTTCCTGAATAGACGTGACATAAACGACATCTTCTTTACTGGGATTTGTGTCATCCATACGAAGGTTACAGATGCCGTTGAATCGTTCTGCCATTCCGAAATCAATAACGATAGCCTTTGCATGCCCGATGTGCAGATAACCGTTTGGCTCAGGAGGAAAACGCGTATGTACCTGTTTACCTTCAAAACGCCCGCCGGGCTTGAGATCATTTATGATGATATCCTCAATGAAATGCGTCGAATCCGTTTCCGCTGTATTGGCGGTATTATTGACTGAATCGCTGTTCATGGCATGTCCTCCTCTGTCACATTCTGACTAAGGTGCTCGATGTCTTCCGAAAGCCGGGCCAGCACTTCCTGTTGGCCCAGCAGCAAAGCGATCTCAACCGCCCCGCCCGGCGTAACCGCTTGTCCCGAAAGAGATATACGAAGCGGCCACATGACCTGCCCTGTTTTCAGTGCGCGGTCTTCAGCAAAACGTGTCAGACAGTCATGTATGGATTCTCTTGTCCACTCTGTTAAACCAGATAAACGCTCCTTCAGTTCGGGCAGAATTTCTCCGGCAAGCATCCGGCTGGATTTTGCCTTTTTGTGGTCATAAAGTGATAAATCAGCAGATTGACGGTTCCTGAGAAAATGAATCATGTGAGGAATATCTGTGAGGCGAACGACGCGGGGCTGCAGTAGTTCAGCAAGCAGCGGTTTGAGCGGTGCCGCTCCGTCAAATACCTCGTCAAGAATCGGACTGATCAAAGCTAAAAACGATGTGGATTCCATTGAGCGCAGGTATGAAGCGTTGAACCAGTCGAGTTTGTCAAAATCAAAAATCGATGGTGATTTGCTGATGCGATCAATTGAAAAAAACTGACAGAGCTCATCCAGTGTGAAAAGTTCACGGTTTTCTTTCGGACACCAGCCAAGCAGCGCGATCGCGTTGACGATTGCCTCCGGTAAATACCCCTCCTGGACAAGATCGGCAAAACTGGTTGATCCGTGCCTTTTTGAGAGCTTTTGACCATCCTTGCCAAGAATCAAAGGCAGATGGACATAAGTCGGGACTTCCCAGCCAAAGGCTTCATACAGTAAATTGTATTTAGGTGTCGATGATAGGTATTCAGAACCTCTTACAACATGGGTTATGTTCATTAGATGGTCATCGATGACATTTGCGTAATTGTAAGTCGGATAGCCATCTGATTTTATCAGGATCTGATCTTCCAGTTCACGATTGTCAACGGTTATCGATCCATAAACGGCATCATCAAATGTTGTCGATCCGTCTATCGGCATTTTCTGTCGGATGACATAGGGCTTCTTTGAGTCAAGCAGGTTCTGAACCGTTTGCTGATCTAAATGGCGACAATGCCTGTCATAAGCGGTGAAGTGCTTGTTGGCATCTTCTTTCAAAGATTCCAGACGCTCACGTGTGCAAAAGCAGCGATAAGCCTGCCCGGATTCAAGTAGCTGATCCGCATACTGTCTGTAAAGAGGAAGTCGTTCGCTCTGAATATAGGGTCCGTATGGGCCGCCGATATCCGGTCCTTCGTCGTGTTTGAGACCAACAGCCCGGAGTGTGTCATATATGATATCAATCGCGCTTTCAACCTGACGTTCCTGATCGGTATCTTCGATCCGAAGAACGAACGAACCGCCCAGCGAACGGGCAATAAGATACTCATAGAGCGCCGTCCTTAAGTTGCCGACATGCATTCTACCGGTCGGGCTTGGCGCGAATCGTGTGCGAACTACATCATGCACGTTCTGAAATCCTCCTGAAATCAAATTCGGGTCGTCATTGATTATCCCCATAATTGCAACATATGATACCATAGAGTGAGTAAGAATGACAGAACCTGGCACATGAATGTGTCAGGGAAAGGTTGATAATTGTGTTTGGATATATCCGTCCTTTTAAGCCGGATCTTCTGATCAGAGAATATACGCGCTATCGTTCGGCATATTGTGGAATTTGTATGCAGATTGCTCATGATTACGGACAGCTGCCACGTGTTGCTGTCAGTTATGACATGACATTTCTGGCACTTCTGCTGATGTCATTGAAAGATGAATCGTCTGATGTCATTCAATCCGGATGCATTCTAAATCCATTCAAGAAAAAGTTGATCATCAGCGATGACCCTGTCATGGAACTGTGTGCGGCAATCAGCATCGTGTTCGCATGGCACAAGGCAGATGATCAGGCTCATGATGAGCACCCGGCTGCTGGTACGGCTGTACGCGTCATTTTTCAGCGTGCATTCAGTCGAGCAGTCAGAAAAGTACCGGAACTTGCACAGACAATCAGAGAGCAGCTGCAAGCACTGCGAGAACTGGAGAAAGGGCCGCCTGATCTGATCGCTGTGGAGATGTTTGGTCAACTGCTTGAATCTGTTTTTCGTCAGTCAGCCCGGATAACATTAGGAGCTGGTCCGGTTGCGGAGGCAGTTTCATTGATCGGCCGGGATATGGGCCGGTGGATCATGCTGATAGATGCAATTGACGACTTGACTGACGACTGCAATAATAACAACTGGAATCCGTTAAGCGATTGCACCCGCGAGGAAGCGATAAAAAAAGCAGAGGATCGTTTGTCAGCGCTGGAGGCGTCGATGGATCGGACGGCAGCTGTTCTCCCATATGTCCGTGACGGTGGTTTGATGGCCAATATTTTCACGGCAGGATTACCTGATGTCCGGCAACGAATTATGAACAACTTGCCTTTACTCCGATTTTAAATAGGTCAACGTCTGAAGATGACAGTTGCCATTAAGCAGAGAAGAAAGGAATATCCATTATGGCAAAACCGCCACATGAAGTATTAGGTGTCAGACCCGGTGCTCCGCCGGACGAAATAAAGCGTGCTTATCGAAAACTGGTCAAGCAGTACCATCCGGACCACTACAAGGATCATCCACTGGAAGATCTGGCAAAAACAAAGATGCAGGAAATCAATGAAGCTTATGATCAGTTAACCAATCCGAATCGACAGCAGCCCGGCTGGGACAGACCCTCTTCAAACGGACAGACCAGTCAAAACGATCGAGGCAATTATCAGCAGCCCTATCAGCAGTGGCAGCAGCCGAGGCAGGGACCGTATTATAACCAGGGCGGTCTTTGCGGAACTGATGTGTGCAACTCGCTTGGATGTCTTTGTTGTGCGGATTCCTGCTGTGAATGTATGGGCGGGGACCTGTGTGGCTGCTGTTAATAAATAACTATGAATAAGAAGGTTAAGTCAATTGCATATGGCGGCGTGCTCGGTGCACTCATCGTTCTGTTTCTGTTTTTTTCGATGTGGTTGCCGACTGCTGATTTTGCCTTGTTTTCACTGACATCATTGACTCTGGCAGTCGCTGTCATCGAGCTTGGGTCCCGGACCGGCTGGATTCTGTATGTGACTGCAGGGCTTCTTGGTATTGCCTGGCCCGGCCTGGCATTTGTCTGGCCCTATCTGCTATTTTTTGGACCCTATCCACTCTTGCGGGCGATTATAGATCGCCGCTGTCGGCCTGTAGCAGCGAGAATCATTCGAATCAGCATAGGCGTGCTGCTGGCTTCCCTGTCTGTGATTTTATTCAGGATTAAAGCCGTCCTGACCTTGTTCGATCAATTTGCTGTTTGGTCATGGATGATGATACCAGTCGGAACGGTTGTCGTTATTACGATTTATGATCTGGCGCTGGGAATGTTAATCAATCTCTATATGAATCGAATTAAAATAAATTGAAACAGAGAAGAGCCCTTATCGACGACTGCGTCCTTCCAGAACAATCAGCTGAATCAGGCGCTTCAGGCGCAGTGACAGAGCAACAAGCTGATACAACATGATGAGCAGGAGTAATGTGCCACTAACGGCTATGATGTAATATAAATTCCGATTGTTCTGCAAAATATTCAAAATCTGGTTCAGCAGCGTTATTGAGGAAAGAATTTGACGGTCTGGTCCGACATCGACTGTTATCAGGCTGCCATCTTTTAACTGAAAGATGACCTGACCGATTGTTGTGCCGAACTCAATGGGTTTTTGATGAGGTCCGTTTGAGCGGTATTGAATCGATGATTCGATAAAATCATCGTTGATCGGGTGAATATAGTTGACTGTTCGACGGTAAATCAAGCCGAACACCTCGCCGTCTGACGTCTCTTCACGATAGCCTTCAAACGGCTCACCGGCTGTTACCAGAGATGACTGAATATAGTTGTCCTCAATGCCGTTGACCAGTGTCAAGAGATCTGATACGCGCTGTCCCGGCAGGCCACTGGCTGTGGCAATGACAATGTTAAAGTTATTGACACGACCGATCGCTGCTATGAATGCCTCGCCATTCATTTCAAAATAATAGGCCCCGGTAATTCTCCTTTCAGACAATGTCCAGATCGATTGGAGCACATTATGCATTGAAATGAGCCGATTGCTCTCCACCAGCAGGTATTCGCTTTCTTTCCTGATGATGTCAGCAAAAATCTGGTTGCTCATTGCAAAGGCAAGCAGTTTAGCCACATCACTAACCGTTGAATATTGCAGCGGCTTCAGGTTCAGGTTATCACCATTCAGATTTGACGCATCATCGGGATCCGCCTGCGGGTTCTCATAAACCGGCTCACCCGTCGCGTTGAGAAACACCGTGTCATTAAGCTCGAGATTCTCTGCTTTCGTGTTCATGAGAACAACAAACGACTGCTCAACATTGCTGATCTGTTCTGCGATGGCAATTGCCGCTGCTTTGGAATGATAATAAATCAGCCGCAGCAACAGGTATTTTAGCGGATATTTGTCTCCTGTGTTCAAGAAAACACCATCGCCGGTTGTTTCGTTCATCGCAGCTGTTGCGGCAACACTACTGATGGTAACCATTGTATTCAAAGGCAGTCGTTCACAGGCGATCAATGCCGTCATCAGCTGCGAAGCAGCAGGGATAATGCGAACTTGATCAGCCTGCTTGGCGTAAAGCCTGCGGTCGCGTTCTGTGCTGGTCACAATGGCAGCTTCAGCAGAAAGATTCAGTTCAAGGTCAGGCTGATAGGTCAACGGTGTCTCGGTTTCTGCGCTGGAAACAGGCTGTAAGGGCATCATGAGCAGCCAGAAAACGAAACACAGCACAACACTGATTGTGCGCGATAATTTGACAGACAGTCTCGGGCAAGCCGGCATTCACAAGCTCCTTTTGGTGTCACATGAGAATTAACTCTGACTCAGATAACTGTGATCCTATCCTCGTATTTTACCATAAGCACAGAGGAAAAATCAGATATATTGGTTTGCCAGCCATCAACTTTATGGGTACAATTGCAGAATCACTTTCTTCAGTTGAATTGACATCATACTGGCGAGACAACCTGGCAGTGAAGAAGGTAGGGATCATGCTTATTCATTTGTTAAAACAGACGATCCGCTCGGAAGCAAGGCAGTTGGTTCCTCTGCAGATTTGTCTGACACAGCCGGAAACAATCTGGCTTTACCTTGGGCAGGCGCGGATGTTGCCGGAATGTCTGGATCGTCTGGACAGATATCGGTTGATTGTCACGCTGACACACCGGGAAATTTTCTGTATCGATCAATACAGGATGGTTTGTGAACCTCTGACGATTTTGCTGGTTGCCCCGGGACAGCAAGTCTGGCAGGACTTATCGGATGACGATCATCATGACGCGATGACCCATCTTGTATTAACCGTCAAGCCGACCTTTTTGAGAAATATCCTGCACGGAGAAGACGCTGTAAGGCTGGCAACGACCAGACCGGTCGTCATAGAACCTGATGCGCTGCTCTATCGAGTGCTGCTGAGTTTCATGGGTGTCTGCAGAGATTGTGAGCAGCTGCAGCACGAGCTGCTGATCTGTATCATCCGACAATTCATGCTGCAGCTTAAGCCTCATGTTGAAGAGGTGAGTCAAATTGACCGAATCAATGACTGCTCTCTTACGGCTGTAGTTCCAGAAAACATCCAACAATCATTTCAATATCTGACGGCACACTATGACCAGCCGGTTCGACTGTCTCATCTGGCTGCCCTATCAGGGCTATCTGTAAACTATCTCATCAAACAGTTTAATCAACACTATGGGATGAGTCCGCATCGGATGCTTGTTCACGTACGTGTCAAGCGAGCCAGTTTATTACTTTCAGTGACAAATTTGCCGGCTTCTCAGATTTCTGCTCAATGCGGATTTTGTTCCGGAAGTCATTTTGCTGCTGCTTTTCATGAGGAAACCGGCCTGACACCCATTCAGTATAGAAAGCAATACAGAATGTCGACTCTGCCGGCCAACTTGCGTGATTGACTGACAGCAAGTACAATAAAGCTGATTCTCAAATGGTCAGATTTCGCTGAACAATAGAGATCTAATTTGGCCATTCAAGATGAAAGGAGCCAGCCCGCTGCTGCCCTATACTGACAGCAGAGCAGCTGAACAATCATACATGAAGTTAACTCGCACGATATTAAAGGGCTATCGTATCAGGGGATTCCTTCTGGTCATGGTGCTTGTATCATCACTTTTTTTGTCCGCCTGTCAGCCAGATGAACCGGAAACGGTGATCAAACCGGCTGATTATGGTCGATATGGATCCAACCTTGCGCTGAAGCTTGCGCGAGACTATCCTCTGCGCAGTGCGGGATCAACTCAGGAAAAAAGAGCCGGGGACTGGATCATCAAAATGTTTGAAGAAGAGGACTTTGAACCGGACGTTTCGACGTTTTACTTCCAGGATGATGAAGGCAATACACGATCTTCGAGAAATATCAGCATCCGGATACCTGGCCAAGGATTCACATTAACAGATGATCAGGGCAAGACACAGTCGTTCCGGCGTAATGTGATTATTGGCGCTCATTATGATACATTTTTTTCTGAAGAAGATCTTAATGCCTATCTGGAATCACTTGAAGCTGTTGAAACCGATTCGGCTGAACCAACTCCCACCAGCAGTCCTGATATCCTGGAAGAACCGACTCTGGCGGATTATGACGGCATTCATGATAATGCCTCCGGTATCGGCGCACTTCTTCTGATAGCCCGTGAACTTAAACAGGAAGTATTCGGATATGACGTTACACTGGTCGCTTTTGGTGCGGGCGAATCAGGACAGGCTGGTGCCCGTGCCTATGCCAAAAAAATGAGTCGTTCGGATATTGAAGCAACAGACGCCATGTACTGCATTGATTCGATTTATGCCGGAGATAAAATGTACGCGCACGCAGGCCAGAATTCCATCCGTAGCTATTATAGAAAAGATTATGAGAAAAGACGCAAGCTGTACGAAGTGACTGATGTCTTCTATGAACATGAACTTTATACGAATAATGAGTATATGCTATATACGAACCAGTCATCGTTTGATGTTTATTTCGGCAATCTTTCGTCATCCGTACTATACCGCGAGTGGACGTTGACTGAGTCAGATTATCTGCCTTTTGATGAACTCGATATTCCGATCGTTTTCTTTGAATCTTACGATTACGATGGATCATCCATAGAATCTCTGAAGGAAAGCAAGAACCCTGCCTTTGCATCGACAACCGGTGCGATACGGCATACTGTGTATGATACAACTGGATTTATTGGCCAGGTGATGAATCTGAAGCGGTCTTCCATAGAACAGGATGAAAAATCCGGTGTGGATAATCGCGTTGATCATCTGACAAAACGAATCAACAACACATCGTTTATCATCATTGAAGCCATAAAAAAAGGCGTTCATAACGCTGAGATGCAGAATCAGGCACTGCAAACGAGTGAACAGACAACAACAGGATGATCGGGTAAGTGAACAACAACTGAAGCGATCGCCTGTAGCCAGTTTATCATCCACCCGGCCGATCGGTTAAAACGAAGGAGGAAAATGAGATGCTGCACGATCATAACGGGCTTCTTCTGCTGAGTACATCTGCCTTTAAAACCTGGTTTATATGGATTGTCGTCTGTGCGATTCTTGTTATGCTGGTGATTCGAAACATTCGAATTGTTCCAGAGGCAACCGCTTTCATCATCGAACGTCTGGGTGCTTATCGAACAGCCTGGCCAGTTGGAATCCATGTAAAGATTCCTGTGATTGAACGTGTCGCCAAAGTTGTCTCACTGAAGGAAAAAGTGATCGATTTCCCACCGCAGGCTGTCATCACCAAGGATAATGTATCTATACAGATTGATACCGTGTTCTTTGTTCAGGTAACTGATCCAAAACAATACGCCTATGGGACAGAAAACCCGATTCTGGCAATCGAAAACCTTTCAGCTACTTCACTTCGGAATTTAATCGGCGCATTAACGCTTGATGAGACTCTGGCCGACAGAAAACAGATCAGCATGCACATGTTGCAGGAACTGAATTCGTCTGCGGCAGATTGGGGAATTCGGATTAACCGTATCGAGTTGAAAGACATTCTCCCGCCGCAGGAAATCCAGGAAGCACTGGAGCGTCAGATGAAAGCTGAACGAGAGAAACGCGAAAAGATACTGCTGGCTGAAGGCGAAAAGGAAGCTGCGATCCGGCGCGCTGAAGGTGAAAAGGAAGCAGCTGTTCTGAAAGCTGAGGCAGCCCGTGAAACAACGGTACGAGAAGCCCGGGGCCGTGCTGAAGCCATTGTCATCATCCAGGAGGCCACAGCCCGAGGTCTCGAAATAATCAAAGCAGTCGATGCCGACCAGACCCTGATCGCGCTTAAGCGTCTTGAAGCAATCGGTCAAATAGCCGACAGTCCGGCGACCAAAATCATCATACCATCAGATCTGCAATCCTTAGCAGGTCTCTCGTGGGCACCGGAAGAGCTGAAAATTAATGGGGGGAAGGCAGAGACGCGTTGATTCAGTGGCCTGAGCAGGCTGTCACTGCAGCCTACATCCATATTCCGTTCTGTATCAGCAAATGTGCTTATTGTGACTTTCTGTCATTTTCAGCTTGTGCACCCGAACGCCGTCAGGCATATGTGCAAGCGCTCCTTAATGAAATCGAGCAGACTGCATCGCTGACTCATGACTCGTTGTCAGCGAAAAGCAGGCTGGAAACTGTTTATGTCGGAGGCGGTACTCCGACTGTTTTATCTGAAGACCAGTGTGTATCGATCATGCAGAAAATTCAGACTGAATTTGCTTTGACAGAAGATGCAGAATGTACAATCGAGGCTAATCCAGGCACTGTAACACACGAAAAACTTGTCAGATGCCGGTCTGCGGGATTTAATCGTATCAGCTTTGGCGTCCAGGCTGTCCAGCCTCATCTGCTGCACATGATGGGACGTATCCATACTGCGGAACAAGCTCAGGAAAGTATCGAAGACGCTTCTAGGGCAGGCTTTCGTAATATCAGTGCCGATATATTGTTCGGGTTGCCTGGTCAGACACTTCAAGATGTTCGTGACACGCTGCAAAGGGTGCTTAGCTGGCCGGTTACACATGTATCTTATTACGGTTTGATTCTGGAAGAAGGGACACCTTTGGCTGACCAGTGCTATAAAGGATTTCTGACACTGCCTGATGATCAGACCGAACGTGAACACTATCACTTGATCCGTGACGTTCTGGAAGCCAATGGCTTTCAGCAATATGAAATCAGCAGCAGTGCCCGCGATGGTTTTTCCTGCCGACATAACCTGACCTATTGGCGGGGATTACCGTATCACGGATTTGGCTGCGGCGCTCATCGTTTTGTTAACGGCTGGAGAGGGTCCAATACAAACGACTTGGATGAATATATCAACAATTTCAGCAACCGTTATACATTACCTGATCGACCGGTTCACCGGCACTATGGTCAAAAGCTGAATATCCCTGCCGCCCATTGGCATGAGTCGATCGATTATGAGGAGGCCATGCGGGAGATGATGCTGCTGGGGTTCCGCTTGACGAAAGGTATTTCTGCCCGGGTTTTCAAGGCTCGCTTTGGCTGCGGCTATCAAGAGGTGTTTGCTGATTCACTGGATCTTCTGCTCAGACAACATCTAATCGCCATAGAGGGTGATTTAATTCGACTCAGCCGTAAAGGCCTTGATTTTGCCAATGACGTTTTTCGCCAGTTCGTTTAAACCCTTGACTGTCGTTCATAAATCTTTCACATCGTTGCCATGAAAAGCCGTGACTGCTGATTGACACAGGAAGATGATGGTGGTAAATTATCATTAGCACTCTAAAGGTAAGAGTGCTAACATTCTGTCAGAAAGGAGTCGATGCTGTTTATGTCCAATCAACAATCGCTTGATGATCGCAAAAGGAATATTCTCAAGGCTGTCGTTGATGATTATATCGAGACTGCTGAACCGGTCGGCTCCAAAGCTCTGGTGGATAAGCACCATTTTACATGGAGTTCTGCAACGATTCGAAATGAGATGGCTGAACTTGAAGCTTTAGGGTATCTGGAGCAGCCACATACATCAGCCGGACGTATACCATCTGACAAGGGATACCGGGCTTATGTTGACAATCTTGTTCAGGTGGAGGATGTATCCACTGAGGAAGCTGAAAAGATCAGGCACTATCTGAAGGACAGTCTGGATGAGCTGACCGGGTTAATCCGCAAAGCGTCAACACTGCTGTCTGACACGACAGGGTACACATCATTAGCATTATCGCCCCATGTGACGCAGAGTCATCTACAACAGATTAAAATGCTGATGATCGAGCCGGGGCGAGCCTTGGTTGTCGTGGTTTTGTCTGCCGGTGTTGTTAAAGACCGGATTGTCCGGGTGCCGGATATATTAGATGCTAACCAGTTGATGCAGATTGCTGCTGCGATTGAAGAAGGACTATCTGGCATGACACTCAACGACATAACACTTGTTACTGTCGCATCGGCAGCAAGACACGCAGCGCTTCCTGAATCACTCCTGAATCAGGTTTTGTATGAGGCCTATGTTTCAATCAAGCAGGCTGATAATCTGGAACTATACATCGAAGGGCAGCATAATCTGCTCTCATTTCCGGAATTTCATGACATTAATAAAGCACAGACTTTTTTTAAGACGCTGGCTTGTGATGGCATGATTGCCGGCTATATGAGTGAATTAAAAGAGAATGATCCGGAGCAGTCAGATAATTCGTTTGACACAGAAGATCCGTGTGTGCAGGATGGTAAACGGATTTGTCCCGCGTACATGATTCGGATCGGTCAGGAAATCGCAGTTGAAGGGTTACGGGATTGCAGCTTTGTAACGACAACTTATAAAATGGGATCTGTCGTTGCCGGACGGATTGGCGTAATCGGCCCAAAACGGATGGCATACAGCAAAGTCATTTCAAATATCAGCTTTGTTAAGCAAACCATCAATGAGAACTTGAGACAAATAGCACAAGGTGAAGAAATATCGGAGGAAAATCGGACATGAAACAGCAGAGTCAACACGATCATTCGTCAAACGAAGCCGAAGATACGATGAATGAGCATGCAAACAACGAAAAACCGCAGAAAAAGGAAAGAAAGCAGACGGAATTTCCTGCAAAAGATGACAAGAAATATCTGAAGGAAATAGAGACGCTGAAGGAAGCTGCTGCAGTGAGAGAGCAGGAAAACAAATCGCTATCCGACCAGTATTTGCGATTGATGGCTGAATACGACAACTTCCGACGTCGCAGCCAGAAAGAAAAAGAAGCGTTATATGAAGACAGCGTCGCAGAGGTGGTCCGCGAGTGGCTCCCTGTTTTGGACAACCTCGACAGAGCCGAATTTTCAGCGAATCAGTATCATTCGGAGGAAGCCAGGAAAATTGCTGAAGGCATTACGATGATCAGGAAGCAGGCGTATGAGATTCTGGACGCGCTTGGTGTCCAGCCGATCGATTGCTGTGGCCAGCCGTTTGATCCGAATCTACACAATGCTGTCATGCATGTCGAGGATGAATCGCTTGGTGTTTCGACCGTCGTTGAAGAATTTACAAAAGGATATGTGCGAAAAGATCGTGTAATCCGGCATAGTGTGGTAAAAGTTGCGAATTGAATCATTTCGCAGCATATATAAGAATTGTGAATAGAGTCTACATAGGAGGACAAACAAATGGGAAAAATTATAGGCATTGATTTAGGAACAACCAATTCATGTGTTGCCGTCATGGAAGGCGGAGAGCCGGTTGTCATTCCAAGTGCTGAAGGAAATCGCACAACACCATCAGTTGTAGCTTTTTCGAAGACCGGTGAGCGACTGGTGGGACAGGTTGCCAAAAGACAGGCAGTGACCAATCCTGATCGGACAGTCATGTCCATCAAACGTGAGATGGGCAGCAAATTTAAAGTTAAGATAGATGACAAAGACTACTCACCGCAGGAGATATCCGCAATGATTCTTCAGAAGATGAAAGCGGATGCAGAAGCTTATCTCGGTGATCAGGTCACTCAGGCTGTAATAACAGTTCCGGCTTATTTTAGTGATGCGCAGAGACAGGCCACAAAAGATGCCGGGAAGATAGCCGGACTGGACGTGCTTCGTATCATCAACGAACCGACAGCGGCATCACTGGCCTACGGTCTTGACAAGGAAACCGAACAGAAGATTCTTGTTTTCGACCTCGGCGGCGGAACCTTTGACGTGTCGATCCTGGAAATTGGTGACGGTGTCTTTGAGGTTCTTGCAACGAACGGCAACAACCGCCTGGGCGGTGATGATTTTGACAATAAGATCGTGGACTGGCTGGTGGATAATTTCCGCAAGGACCAGGGCATCGATTTGAGAAATGATAAAATGGCTTTGCAGCGTCTGCGAGAGGCTGCTGAAAAAGCAAAAATTGAGCTGTCGAGCGTTACAACAAGCAGCATAAACCTACCTTACATTACGGCAGATGCATCCGGACCGAAACATCTGGATACATCATTATCACGTGCCAAATTTGATGAGCTGACAAGTGACCTCGTCGCGAAAACAGAAGGCCCGACCCGCAGCGCACTGTCTGATGCCGGTCTTAAACCGGAGGAAATTGATAAAATTCTTCTGGTCGGCGGTTCAACACGGACACCTTCTGTTCAGGATATGGTTAAGCGTTTGTTTGGAAAAGAACCATTCAAGGGGATCAATCCGGATGAATGTGTCGCGATTGGTGCTGCCATTCAAGCAGCCGTATTGTCAGGAGATGTAACCGGACTGCTGCTGCTCGACGTCACACCGCTTTCTCTGGGTATTGAGACCATGGGCGGCGTCTTTACGAAAATCATTGAGCGCAATACAACCATTCCCACGAAGAAGAGCCAGGTTTTTTCGACGGCTGCTGACGGTCAGACACAAGTTGAAGTCCACGTGCTGCAGGGTGAAAGAGAAATGGCTCAGTACAACAAGACGCTCGGAAAATTTATACTCGACGGTATTCCGCCGGCGCCGAGAGGTGTCCCTCAGATTGAAGTCACCTTTGATATCGATGCCAATGGTATTGTGCATGTGTCCGCAAAAGACCTGGGTACCAATCGTGAGCAGAAGATAACCATTACGGCCAGCGGCAACCTGTCAGAGGATGAAATTGACAAGGCCGTCAAAGAAGCGGAGCAAAATGCTGCCGAGGACAAACGGATCAAAGAGGAAGTCGACACAAAGAATGCGGCTGATTCAGCTATTTATCAGTCTGAAAAAACCATCAAAGAAATGGGAGACAAGCTGGACGAAGCCGATAAAAAGGAAATTGAAAATGCAATCGAAACCCTGCGTAAGAGCATGAATGGAACAGATATCGAGGTCATCAAGCAAGACACCGAACGTTTGCAGCAGGCTTTCTACAAGGCAAGCGAAACACTGTATAAGCAGCAGGCCGGACCTCAGGGAGGCCCCGGAGCAGAAGGGTTCGACGGTGATCAAGCCGGACCAGAGCCGCATGATGGTGATTTCAAGGATGCAGGCAGTGACACCTGATTGCCGATAGATTTGCCTTCGGGCTGATCGCAATGATCCCCGCTCGACTCCTGCCGGAGCCGGGCGGGTTTATCCTTATCGATGGAGGAACAGCAAGTGCCTGACAAAAGAGACTATTACGAAGTACTGGGCGTTTCGCGCTCAGCGACAGAAGATGAGCTGAAAAAGGCTTATCGCAAACTAGCCAAAAAATATCATCCGGATTTAAATCCGGACAATCATGAAGCAGAAGCCAGGTTTAAAGAAGCGAATGAGGCTTATGCTGTACTCAGTGATTCCGAAAAGAGAAGAACTTACGACCAATTTGGTCATGCTGGTGCAGACGGGCAGGGCTTTGGCGGGTTCAACGGCGCTGGGTTCGATATTGATCTTGAAGATTTATTTGGTTCATTTTTTGGTGGCGGATTTGGCGGCCGCACCAGACGAAAAAGCGGTCCTCGGCGCGGAGCAAATCTGAAGTATCGCATGACACTTGATTTTATGGAAGCAGCCTTTGGTGTTGATCGCGATATCACAATCAATAAGGAGGACATTTGCGGGACGTGTCAGGGTAAGGGAACGCGTGACGGTTCTGAGCCAGATCAATGCCCGACCTGCAAAGGAAGCGGAGAAGTCCACCAACACCAGCAGACGTTGTTTGGTACTGTGATGTCTTCAAGAGCATGTCCCGACTGCGGCGGCACGGGAAAGAAGATTACCAATCCGTGTACTGCCTGCGGCGGACGTGGCAGAAAGCAAACGAGCAAGCGGCTGTCTGTCAAAATACCTGCCGGAATCAATGAAGGCGAAATGCTGACCGTTCGTGGCGAAGGAGAACCGGGAACGTTAGGCGGGCCGCCAGGAGATCTATACATTGAGATTCGAATTCGTCCACATCCGGTTTTCCAGCGGGATGGAAATAATACGTATTGTGAAATTCCCATTACATTTCCGCAGGCCGCGCTCGGCTGTGAGCTGGAAGTGCCGACCATTGACGGACCTCAGATCTTTCATCTGAAGGAGGGCACGCAACCCAATGAGACGTTCACGATTCGTGGGAAAGGCATCCCATATGTTAATCGCAGCAATACACGTGGTGATCATATATTCAGGGTTATTCTCGAAGTACCGCGGCACCTGAGTGAAAAACAGAAAGAGTTGCTCAATGAATTTGGCGACTCATGCACCAAACAAAACTATCAAAAACAGGAAAGCTTTTTCAGCAAGCTGAAAGACCTGTTCAAATCATAAGAACCGGTCATATTTTGCTGGCTCCGTGTTTGACTATAGTCTTTTCGGATACGCAATCAGGCAGATACGACGAAGACAGAAAGGACATCAGCGATGCAATGGATTTCACTGAATTTTGAAACGACGCACGAGGCGTCTGAACTGATCGCTGAATTCCTGTTGAATTTAGGAGCAGAAGGTGTCGATGTCGTGGATCCTGAAGAGATTCGATCTGTTCTGGCTGCACCGGACAGTCTGGCGTATGCTGACTCTGATTTTTTCGACCAGCTGGATCAGCTTGTTCGTATTCACGGCTACTTTGTGATGAATAATCAGCAGATTCGCTGCCGCTGCAAGCCTGATTTGCTCGATCCTGCAGCTGTTTACGATCAGAAACCACGTGACTGGGTCATGATTGAAGCACTTGAAAGAATGATTCAGTCTTCACTCAGCCGATTCAGATCCTTCATGGACATCGGTCAGGGGTATACCGGATGGCAGCAGATACGTCAGGAGCAATGGGCTGACAACTGGAAAAAATATTATCAGACACACCACTTGACCAGTCGACTGGTTATCAATCCCAGCTGGCTTGACTATCTGCCAAAGCCAGGGGAAGTCGTTGTTTCACTGGATCCCGGCAGCGCTTTCGGTACGGGCACACACGAGTCAACAGCGTTATGCGCAGAACTCCTTGACGAAATGGTTCATTCGGAAAGCAGTGTGCTGGATCTGGGAACAGGAAGCGGCATTCTGGCAATTATAGCTTCCCGGTTGGGTGCTCGCCGGGTTGAAGCAATTGATATCGACCCAAGCGTCATTCAAACTGCCCTGGATAATTGCGAGGTCAACCATGTATCGGTTGATGTCCATACCGGTACATTGGCAGACGCATCAGCACCGCCGTACAATTTAATCGTCGCTAACATTATCGCAGATGTACTGATTGAATTGATGCCTGATTTTCCAGCTGTTATGACATCCGATGGACAGCTTGTGCTGTCAGGTATTATTGAAGATCGTCAGGCCGATGTGCAAGCCGCTATAGAATCCGCCGGCTTGCGAACAACGCAGTTGCGTAAACGTAAGGACTGGTGCACGCTTGTTGTCTGTCAAAAAGCGGATAGCCAGATATGACTGAACAAACTGACAAGGAGATTTCAATGCACCCGACGTATGATGTGGTTGCGCTTGGTGAATTATTGATCGATCTGACACCGTCCGGGCATTCGCAGCAGAAGCATCCGCTGTACGAGCAAAACACTGGCGGAGCACCGGCCAATGTTCTGGCCTGTCTGTCTGCCCTCGGTCGTAAATCTGCGTTGATCTGTAAAGTCGGCGACGATTTTTTCGGGACTGCGCTGCATCAATCGTTGGTTCGAGCAGGAATTGATAGCTCGGGACTGGTCTGGTCAAAGAAGGAACACACGACATTGGCATTTGTTCACCTGGGTCAGCAAGGGGAAAGGTCTTTCACATTTTATCGCCAACCAGGAGCTGACCAGCTGCTGAATGAAGATGAGATCGATGAATCGCTGATCCACAAAGCACGTTTGTTCCACGTGGGAACGCTTTCCTTAACCGGTCAACCTTCCCGTGCAGCTACTTTCAAGGCAATCGAAGCTGCGCAGAAGGTTGGGTTGCCGATTTCCTGTGATATCAATTATCGCGAGCCGTTATGGCCGTCAAGCGGAAAAGCAAAAGAGATGATGGAAAAGCTGCTTGAGTCTGTCTCCATTCTAAAAGTTTCAGAGGAAGAGTTGTTTTTGCTGACCGGTTTAACTGATGCAGACGCTGGTTCACGCATTCTTTTTAATCGATTCCCGCTTCAGCTGATTCTGATAACGCGAGGCGCACAGGGTTCTGACGCGCGAACCAGACAGACTCACGCCACCCATCCGGCATTCAACGTTAAGTCAGTTGACACAACAGGAGCCGGTGATGCGTTTATGGGAGCCATCCTTGATCAGTTGCTGGCAACGGGTCAGAATCTGGATTCTCTCGAGCAGACAACACTTCAGCAATGGCTTGCGTTTGCAAACGCTGCCGGAGCTCTGGTGACAGAGCGGTATGGCGCGTTTGATGAGATGCCTGCCCGCGAAGCGATCGAGCGGTGCCTGAAGACCAACAACGTCATCAGATAGACATTCAAACTGTATTTTTCGGTACTGATTGCTCGTTTGAGTCAGCTGCTTTTTGTGCTTTGCGTTTCTTGCGTCGCTTCCTGATGATGAAGATGACAATCAGGGCGATAACCCAGAGAGGTGCTGTTGCTACCAGGATGACTGCGATCCATTGCAGCACACTGACAAAAATATTTGCGACGCGCATAAGGCCTGACTGCATCAGATATAACATGTCCGCAAAACTTAATGTTGACCAGGTGATTTCCCTGCGGATTTTCGCCGGATCATTTGACTGACGCAGGCGAATGGTGACAATTGATTCGGCAAGCAGGCTGTCCCAGACTTTCAACTTGCCCTTCAGCGATTCGATTTCAACGGTCAGTGAATTGATTTCGCGTTGAACAGACAGACTTTCTTCGATATTTGCCGACTGGTCTAGAAAATCAAAATATCGTTCAAGTGATTCTTCCATCGAGCGAAGACGGGTTTCGGTATCATAATAAGATTCTGTAATATCTTCCGTGTCAATCCGGGTATTGATGACATCACCAACGGTTGCAGCATATTCGAGAAACGCGTCCAGCGCATCAGGATTCATTTTAATTGAAGCATCAATGCTGATATAGCCATTCGTTTTGTTTTGCGTACGGTTCACTTCATAGCCATCATGTTCAGAAGCCCAGGCCAGCAGATCTTCATACGCTTTGACCACATCGACTGCTTCAAGATCAAGCGTCGCGTCTCGGACAATTTTCCGCGCAACGTCGGAATTGTTCGCGGGGCTGCCGATATCACCGTTGCCAGACGATCCGCCGGTAGCGTCTTCTCCATCGGGTGTGGATTTCTCTGAAGCATAATCACCGCTTTGCGGGGTTTGTGCTGAACAGCCGATCCACAGCAAGCTGACCAGTATAACAAGAATGACAGCAATCCATCTTTTCATGAAGAGACCTCCTGGTTACCTGTATAAAACGCGAGAGATTTAGCGATTACGTATTTTTGACGATGACCTGTTGATTTCAGTTCCTGACACTGGTTTGATCATAACACCATTCGATGCAGTTCACAAACAAGGCGATCACAGCTGTTTCGCAGATCGATTTTCAGGTTTGCAAAAAGCTTTGACACTGGACAAGAATCATCCCCTGATATACGATAAGAATAGGTAAATGTGAAACGTTCAATACCCGATCGACGGATAACATAACAGCTCAAATATGTTGTGCAGGAGACGACCCCGTTTATCAGGCCGTCTGTTGTGTGACGTTTGTATTGTTTAATTTTGAATGGAGGCGAGTCAACATGAATGTCAAGCAGCGAATAGGAATCTGGGGTGATTCAATCTTAAAAGGCGTTGTTTTTGATGAAGTCAAAGGGACTTATCGAATTCTGGCCAAAGGATGTGTCCAGATGGTCGAACAGGCCTTCGGAATAAAAATTCTCAACCGGACGCGATTCGGCAGTACGGTTGATAAAGGATATCAGCAGTTAAACAAAGCCGTTGAATCCGGTCTGGACTGCGATATTATACTTCTGGAATACGGCGGAAATGACTGCGATTTTGACTGGGGAGCCGTATCTGCAAACCCAACAGCCGATCATCAACCCCGGACACCGATGCCCCTGTTTCTGGAAACATTGCAGCAAATGGTCAAAACGCTTCGCGACCACTCGATCGAACCGGCGCTGATGTCTTTGCCTCCGATCGACGGCTACCGGTATTTGGATTATCTGGTGTCAAAAGGCGCAGATCGGAAACAGCTTCTGTCCTTTTTGGGCAGCGCACAACAGATCTACCAGTACCATGAGTGGTACTCAATATCGGTCACCCATCTGGCTGAACGATTGAAATGTCTGTACATACCCGTGCGAGAAGCTTTTCTTGCCCGTGGACGGTGCAATGAACTCATTTGCCTCGATGGCATCCATCCGAATGAAAAGGGACACCAGCTGCTGCAGGAAGTGTTTACATCCTATCAGATAAAAAACCACCTGCTTGAACCAATCTGATTCAAAAATCCAAGAACTGCCTGTTCTTAAGATGAAAAAACGATATAATGAGCTAGGATCTTGAACAAGAATCACTCGGAGGCAACTAATAATGAATCTGGAAAAAGAACTGCGGCATATTCCAAATTTTCCCCGACCAGGTGTCGATTTTATTGATATTACGACGCTTCTTAAGAATAAAGATGCTTTTCGTGAAGCGATTGATCAAACAGCAGACATGGTACGCGACCTATCGTATGATCTGATCATCGGCGCAGAATCCCGGGGGTTTATCCTGGGCGCACCGTTGGCATATGCGACCGGGCATGGATTTGCGCCTGTGCGGAAACAGGGGAAATTGCCTGGCAAGACCATTCAGGCAAAATATCAGCTGGAATATGGAGAAGATATTCTTGAGATTCATGTTGATGCGATTCAACCCGGTATGCGGATTCTGGTCGTAGATGATCTTCTGGCAACAGGCGGAACAGCACGGGCAAATTGCCAGCTGGTGGAAAAACTCGGAGGTGTTGTTGCCGGTGTTGTGTTTTTCATAGAACTCATCGGTCTAAAAGGTCGGGAAAAGCTGAATGGATATCCGGTCTATTCACTCCTGAAGATTGAGGAAAAACCAGTCTGACCTGAACATATGAATGATGATGAATGTCAATTGGTCAATTTCGATAAGCTGAGCAGACAGTTTGCTGAGCAGCTTTCGTTAACGGATCAGCCAGTCCGATTCCAGCAGGATCTCGGGCTGGCCTTTTGTTTTCGTGAACCATTTCGTTCGTTTGCGATGCAGCTTGAGGTCGGTCAGCCGCTTCAACTAAAGAACAACGAACTCGACGCGTCGATTGCTGTTCAATCTTGCTGTCTGGAACCGCTCGGATTCCTTTATGCGACCGATGCCACATGGCTTAAATTGTTGTTTCAGTTTTATCAACAGACAGTTTCGGATACCTTGTCATCAGAGATAACGATACAGGCTATGGTCAAACACATTCAGAAATGTCCATGCACCAACCGGCCATCTGATATGAGAAGACGTTACCCGAAAGTCAGCCTGACGCTCACTATTCAGCTGCGGCATGCCTGGCCCTTGTTTACGCTGCTGTCTGTTTTGCATGTCCGCGACCACCCTGCTGATACGAAGACGCTGATCAGCCAGAACCCGTGGCTTCAGCCGCTGCAGCTGCAGCAGCAACAGTATCAGACACTGGGACATGATGGTTTTCATCTATCTTCGCTGGTGGCTCAAACCTGGATGATGATGACACAGTTTCAAAAACATGAGACAAGTCAGTAAACGGCGTACAATCAATCGAACTGAAAATCAGCTGCTTTCTGTTGAAGAATCCAAAACTATTTCACGATAAGCATGCATTGCCTTTGGCAAAGGTAAATGCTTCAGCTCTTTTTTTGAAACCCAGGCAGATTGCTGCGAAACATCGCAAGACGAATCGAGATGATCTAGGAAAGGTGACAGATTCGGTTCCGAGATCTGAAACCAGTGCGCCTTGATTGACCAGATCAGATGGGTAAAGCGATGGACTAAATCAGGAAGAGGCTGTACGCCGATAACGATCGGCGAAGCACGCATCTCAATGAGCCTTGACTGATTTAAGGCAGAAACGGAACTGTCCTGCTTCAGCCAGTCAAATGTATATAAGCCGGCCAGTAAGCCTGTATCCGGACGTTGCAGGACATGAACAAGCGGACCGGATGAGATGATGATCAGTACACGATCCTCGACAGGAAGTGGCCGGCTGGATGATTTAACCGGGAAATCAGCTGTTTGGTTTAACAGGTTTGCCCGGCAAGATGACTGCAGTGGGCATTGATGACACTGAGGATTCTGGGGCAGGCAGACGGTAGCCCCGAGATCCATGATCGCTTCATTGAAATCTCCAGGCCTGTTATCGGGGATTTTCTGCTCGAGCACTTTTTGAACGGCCTGCCGGTCTTTCAGGTTTTTTAAATCCCAGGCAGTGGCGGTTATTCTTGAAAGCACACGTACGACGTTGCCATCCACTGCCGGAACCGGTTTGCCGAATGCGATGGATAGAATGGCACCTGCCGTATATGGACCAATCCCAGGCAGAGCCAGAAGCTGGTTTTTCTGATCGGGTAGTTTCCCCTGATGGTCATGATGAACGATTTTTGCAGCTTTCAACAGATTGCGTGCTCGCGAATAATATCCCAGTCCTTCCCAAATCTTGAATACGTCTTGTTCATTCGCTTCTGCCAGGGCTGAAACGGTCGGAAAAGCGGACAGAAAGCGCTCAAAATAAGGAATGACGGTCTGGACCTGTGTCTGCTGCAGCATGATTTCTGACAGCCAGATCCGGTAAGGATCTTTGCTGCGACGCCAAGGCAGAGCTCTTGCTCTGAGATCAAACCACTCGATGAGACAGACGATCCAGTCATCTGCAGTTTGTTGATTGTGAACTGTTTTCATAATCCTCGGTCGTACCCTTCTGCCTGCATCATGATTCCCTATTGTACCGGAATGGTCGGCAAAACAACAGATCAGGTTGACGATGCTGTTAACGGCTGAAATAATAGTAAAGAGGAATGAAAGGAAACGGATTATGCCAAAATTTTTTATCGAACAGGTGATCGACGAACAAACGCAGTGCATCTCTTTGACCGATCGAGATGCGCATCACATTGCCCATGTTTTACGTCTCAAACCAGGAGACGGAATATTGGTCTGTGATGGCGCGAGAACCGATTTGCATTGTGAAATCGAACAGATTTCAGATCGAGCGGTACAGCTGAAGATCCTGCATCGCAGCCTAAGCCAAACGGAGCCGCCCTACCAGGTTGTCCTCTATCAGGGACTTGTTAAAGGCGACAAAATGAGCCAGATCATTCAGAAATCGGTTGAACTGGGTGTCACCTCAATTGTTCCGGTTATCTGCCGCCGCAGTGTTTCAACGCCTGCAGAGACAGGTCGTGATAAAAAGAACAGCAGATGGAACCGGATCGCTGAAGAGGCGGCTAAACAATGCGGCAGAGGGATTTGTCCGGACGTTCAGCCGATTTGTTTGTTTGAGGACTCGCTTCGCA
>JAAYBY010000032.1 GCA_012729935.1 Clostridiaceae bacterium
TCGGGAAAATCACACGGATTAATACCCATGTGCTTGAAATGCTGGCAAATGACGCCTATATTCCTGTTGTAGCCCCGATTGGCATCGGCAGCGGCGGAGAAAGCTATAACATCAATGCCGACACAGTAGCCGCAGAAATAGCAGCGGCACTGAAAGCCGAAAAACTTATAACCCTGACGGATGTTGAAGGCGTGAAAATCAAACAGGCTGATGGTGAGACGGTCGTCATATCAACATTAAACGAGCAGGAAATCAATGATCTGGTCGCACAAAAAGAAATCAGCGGCGGCATGATTCCGAAAGTCATGGGTTGTCTGGATACGGTTAAACGCGGTGTCAACAGGGCACATATCATCGACGGACGGATCCCGCACTGTCTGCTGCTGGAAATTTTCACCAATAAAGGCATCGGAACCATGATTACCCGCGAGCGCAAGCCGTACCATCAGGGAGAAAAAATTTGACAAGATTAATCTATTATGGGATCAGAACAACGAATCAAGGAGCTTCACTATGACTCAAAACCCGTCAACAAACGATACCGTTTACGCACAGATTTCTGCCGCTGATGAACAGTATTTCATGCCCGTATTCGGCAAACGCACACCGCTCTGCATCGTTGCCGGCCATGGTGTTTACCTGACTGACAGCGCTGATAACCAGTATCTGGACATGATTGGCGGTATCGCCGTCAACGTACTGGGACATGCTCACCCGAGACTGACAGCCGCGATCTGCGAACAGGCAAAGCGGCTTGTCCACTGCAGCAACTACTACTACAACATTCCGCAGACACAGCTCGCCGAACGACTGGCCCTTTTATCAGGACTACCTGGAGCCCATGTCTTCTTCGGCAACAGCGGTGCTGAAGTCAATGAAGCGGCCATCAAACTGGCACGCGGCTATTTTTATTATCAGGGACAGCCGCGCAGCAAAATAATCAGCGCAGTCAAATCATTTCACGGTCGGACACTGGCAACAGCGACAGCCACGGGTCAAAGCAAATACAGCCAGGCTTTTGCTCCCCTGCCGGCCGGATTTGAACACATTCCCTATAACGACACACGGGTCATGCTCTCTGCGATCGACCACCAGACCTGTGCTGTCATCATGGAACTCGTCCAGGGGGAAAGCGGAGTCATACCGGCAGATCCTGAGTATATGCACATGATCGAAAAGAGATGTCGGGAAACAGGCGCATTATTGATCATTGATGAGATCCAGACTGGTATCGGCCGAACCGGTCATTTTCTGGCCAGCTCACACTATGGCCTGCAGCCTGATATGATAACACTGGCCAAAGGACTGGCCGGAGGCCTGCCGATCGGAGCGATTATCGCAAACGGCAAAGCGTCGAGCGGCTTTCATATCGGAGATCATGGCAGCACATTTGGCGGTAACCCGCTGGTCTGCCGGGCAGGCCTGGCGGTTCTCGATGAACTGGAGGCATCTCATCTGGTAGAAAACGCAGCCATAACAGGCACTCTGCTGCAAAACGGAATCAGGGAATTATCCCGGATGACCGGTCTCATATCGGATGTCCGCGGTCTTGGTCTGATGATCGGTTTCGAATTGAACAAACCCGTTGCGCCTGATGTGAAACGTGCACTGATACTTGAGGGCGTCCTGGTCGGGTCCGTCGGTGACCGAATCGTTCGCTTACTGCCGCCGCTGATTCTCGAAGAAAGCCATGTTGAAATCTTTCTGCAAAAACTCAAAAACGTTCTGGAGGCACTACCTGTATGAAACATCTGATTGACATTAAAGATTTAACGGCTGAAGAAATGCTTGGCCTTCTCGACCTGGCAGAGCGTCTCAAAAAAGAGTACCGTGCCGGTATTCGACATACATACTTAAAAGACAAAGTTCTGGGTATGATCTTCGCCAAATCGTCTACGCGAACACGCATCTCATTTGAAGTCGGCATGTTGCAGCTTGGCGGCCAGGCGCTCTTTCTGAGCAGTCAGGACATCCAACTGGGGCGTGGTGAATCCATTTCAGATACCGCCCGGGTTCTGTCCCGGATGATCGACGCCATCATGATCCGTACCTACAAGCATCAGGATGTGCTCGATCTTGCAGCCCATGGCTCCATCCCGATCATCAACGGATTGACGGATTTATCACATCCGTGTCAGGCGCTCGCTGACCTGCTGACAATTAGAGAGCACAAAGGACATCTGCGGGGATTAAAACTGGCCTATCTCGGTGACGGCAACAACGTTGCCAATTCATTACTTGAGGCTTGTACACGGGCCGGCATGGATATCGCGATTGCTGCCCCGGCTGGACACACGTGTGACAGCGACTATATAGCTGACGCCCAGAAACAAGCTGAAATCAATCAGTGCCAGGTCCTGCTGACCGAAGATCCTGAAGAAGCGATTCGCGGGGCTGACGCCGTTTACACGGATACCTGGGTCAGTATGGGACAGGAAGCCGAGAAGGCCCGCCGCATCAAAATCTTCAAGCGATACCAGGTTAATGATTCATTGATGGCTCTGGCGAATAAAGACGCGGTTTTCCTCCACTGCCTGCCGGCCTACAGAGGTCTTGAAGTCACAGAATCCGTGATAGACGGCCCTTCGTCTGTCATTTTTGATGAAGCTGAAAACAGACTGCACGCCCAAAAAGCGGTGCTTGTTCAGTTGATGGCACCTGAAAAAGTGATTTAATCTTCATTATGTTGTCTTTTGAATCAGCTAAGCGGGAAATCGAAATACGAACCCGTTGTCGATGGTTCCGCGATCATAAAAACGATCACTAACACGACCACGATGACTTGCAGCACAATAAAAACCAATCCGACAATATTCAATTTTTTGGACCAGCCGATTTTTCGAACCGCTTCATCCAGATTTCTTTCACTCGTTGCTATGATCGCGAAAATTAAAGCGATCAGTCCGAGGACCATACTGATGCCAAAACCACAACAAAGCATGTTGACGATTGACATGAGAATAGTGCCTGTGGTTGACGGGGCCGACGCTGGTATCGGACGAGAAGTGTCTTGACCAGCGGTCGTCGGGTCCGATACAGCAGGTTGATAACGATAACGGCCGTCACGCGCAGGATTATAGTCCGAACGAACATAGGCAGTCCGGGTTGGTTCAGCCGGTTTGTCATGCATCAAAACCGGTTCAGCGGTCTGTAGGCTGTCTGTTGATGGATCCGGTTCCGTTTCCTCACGTTTCACAACATCTTCAACAGCGGCTGGCAGTCCGCATTCTGGACAAAACTTGAATGGATAGTCTGCTTCATATTGACAATGTGCGCAGCGCATAATGCTTCCTCCGATTGTATCCGGCAGTGATTTCATCAATTAACCGCGACAGAGACATCTGTCAGTCAGGAATCTGTTCAGAACCAGTCTATGACATTGTACGATCGTCGTCAACGCCGCAACTGAAAAAGTCGGTCCATGAATCAGGGTGCCAGCCAGCGAAACGGCAGCCAGGGCAGATTGCGCAGAAACAAAAACAGAAGCGCGCTGATCAGCAGCGAATAGAGCCAAAAACGCATATTCTGCGGTTTCTTGAAGATCGGACGGCCCAACAGCGCCTCCAGCCAAATACCCAATGCGATCCATCCCGAAAAAGCAAGCCAAATCAAAGCCCAGGCATTAAAAGACAAGGCTTCTGCTATGCGGCCATGCAGCAAAGAAACCAGCGCCCGGGTGATCCCACAGCCTGTGCAGTAGTATCCTGTGATCTCATGAAAAAAGCACGGCACCAGTCCTGGTCCGGTCAACGGATCCATGGACAACAGCATCCAGACAGCAGCTAAAAGTAAAACCGGGATGCCTACAACCACCAGAATGCGAACCCATAGAGGCCTACCGGAAATCGGCTTCATCCCGTCAGCAATGCAGCAGCGGGCTGATCCGCTTGTAAATGATGGCGACAATCCAGGAGACAACAAAACCTTTGAACAGATTAAACGGCACGAAGACAAACAGAATCAGCGTTCTCAGATCATGAACGAGCCGATTGCCGGTTTCATGTACCATATTGACGATCACTTCCATCGGCAATCCCATCACACTGATATAGAACGGAATCATGATAAAGTAGTTGATCAGGCTGGCCAGAACGGTCATCACGATCGTGCCGGTTGCCATGCCGATAAACGCCTGCTTCCGGGTTTTTGCCCGCTGGTAAATATAACCGGCTGTTCCGACAAAGGCAGAACCGATCACAAAATTGGCCAGTTCTCCGACGCCGCCTGTATGTGTCACCGGTAAATGAAGGAGATTCTTGATCAGTTCAACCAGAATACCCGTCCACGGTCCCATGGAAAACGCCGCTGTCAAAACAACAACTTCACTGAAATCAAATTTCAGAAATACAGGCATCAAGGGCAGCGACATCTCCAAATACATCAGGGCAACGGCTGCTGCCGATAAAATACCTGCTTTCGCGACCCATCGGGTTCTCTTTCTGTTTGTTGAGCAAAACTCATTCTTCAGTTCTTCCATCGTATTCCCTCCCGTGTCATTTTTTGACGATTATCTGCATCAAAAAAACGCCCATTTCGGGGCGTTCAGTCAATCCTTCGGATCAGCTGTTTCCTTTCATCCAGACTTTAACTGTCGGCCCAGGATTCGAACCTGGTCAGCTGTATCCTCATCAGATACAGGTCGCGGGCTTGTCCCGATTAAGGGCATCACCGCCGGTAGGGATTTTCACCCTGCCCCGGAAACCATTACTTGTGATTATTATACCATGCAGCACGCATTTTTCAACAGGTGTTCCCGATTGTCCGTTTGTGATGAACCAGACAAACATGCTCCGCGGTCTGCAAACACGTTACCTGTGAAGTTCATTGCGGATTTGAACGATCGCTTCATTCCTGATGTAGATGCGCGGCAGTCGTCTTCCCATGATACAGGTCACTTCGTAGTTGATCGTGTCCTGCCATGCAGCGATCGTGTCAACGGACAGACCTTGCTGATCGTTATGGTTGTATGGCCCGAACAGCAGCACCTCTTCCCCGGACTGAACCGGACCGCCGTCAATATCTGTCACATCGACCATACACATATCCATACAGATTTTGCCGATCAAAGGTGCTCGTTCACCCCTGATCATGACGACAGCTGATCGATCCAACCGGCGCAAATAGCCGTCAGCATAGCCGATTCCCAGCGTTGCAATGGTTCGCTCACGTGTAAGAACAGTCTCATGGCCATAGCCGATAGAAGAGCCGGCCGGCAGCGTTCTTGTTCGGATGACGCGCGTCTTCAGACTCATAACCGGCTGCAGACCCGACCAGATCTCCGGGCATCCTTTCGGTACCATCCCGTAAAGAATCAGGCCGGGACGGATCATGTCCAGATGCATATCGGGAAATCGCATGCTGGCTGCGCTGTTGCAGACGTGTCTGAGCGGCAAATCAACGCCCGCTTGTTCTAATTGTTTACAAAAAGTCGTGAAAGCATCAAAAGGCCGCCGGGTATAGAATGGTTCCGGATCATCCGCGCTGGGAAAATGGGTAAAGATTCCTTCGATTTTCAGGTTTGGCTGATCCTGAATCCAGCGGATCTGTCGGATGGTTTCTTCATTCATCGGAAATCCGATTCGACTCATCCCTGTATCAATCTTAATGTGAACTGGAGCCCGAACGGATCGCTGCGCTGCGCAATGCGCCAAGGCCTCAGCCAGTTCACAGGAATATACGGTCGGCATCAGGCGGTAATCGAGCAATGCCTTGACACGCGAACCATCTGTATGTCCCAGTATCAGGATCGGTGCTTCGATACCGGATTGCCTCAGCTCAATCGCCTCATCAAGGAAAGCAACGGCCAGCTGATCCACCCCACTGTCCAGCAAAACGGGCGCAATCTGGGCAGCGCCATGTCCGTAGCCATCCGCCTTGACAACTGCCATGATATGACAGTCATGGCGTGTTGCTTCCCGAATGATCCGGACGTTGGTCACCAGACGGTCCAGATCAATTTCCAGCCACGCCCGGGTCTGTTCACCAAGTTCCTGCTTCATTGTTTGTTCTGCTGCTTGATACATCTTCCACTTCCCATCCGGCTTTGCCCCAGGCATCGCCCAATTGATTGATTATGTCACGAGGCAACATCGCCCGTCGTCCCAGCTGGGCAGAAGCCAACTCTGCTGCCTGGCCGTGAACCCAAACAGCAGCTCCGGCAGCTTCAAAGGCCGGGACACGCTGTGCCAGCACTCCAGCGATCAAGCCCGTCAGTAAATCGCCGCTGCCTCCGCGAGCCAGTCCGTCGTGACCGGTCATGCTGATTAAAGTGCGATGTGATGGATCGGCTATCACGGTACCGTATCCTTTGAGTACAACAACAGAATGCCACTCCGCTGCCAGCACAGAGGCCGTCAGACGCCTGTCCCGGAGATCCAGATGAGGCGAAAGCCGTTTTGCTTCACCTGGATGTGGGGTCAGTACGGGCGTCTCCAAGTGTTCACATGCGCACCGTTTTTCCAGCAGCGTCTGATAATGATCCCGATTTAGCGCCATAAAATTAAGTGCATCTGCATCGATCACCAGATGCCGCGCGTTCAAGATTAACCGGTCCAGCAGCTCTTTCAGATAATCGGGAGCGGCAAGACCAGGGCCGACAGCGACTGAATCTGCTTTCTCTATCGCAGAGTCAAAGTCGTCCCGGGATAACCCGGTTCCGCCTATCCCCTGTGTTAGGGCCTCCGGCAGTGCTGCGACTGCCGATGGCAGGATGTCATCCGGGACCATCAGATGAACCAGTCCGGGACCGGATCGTCCTGCCGCTTCCGCCGCCAGGACAGCGGCGCCCGGCATCCCCCGCGATCCGGCAATAATCAGAACGCGCCCCAGCATGCCCTTGTGGGCATTCGGCGGACGAGTCGGACACCAGCCGGCCAGCAGCCCGGGTTCAAGAAGCTGTGAACTTTGAAACGGACTCAGCAGCTCATCCGCCCACGACTTGCGGATACCAATTGGATCGATAAACCATTCGCCGGCAAGCAGTCGGCCGGGACCGGTGCACAAGCCGATCTTCGGATAGACAAAAGAGACCGTGCTGTCGGCCTTTAGAGCCCAGTCGGCAGCCCGGCCGCTGTTGCCGTCGACACCAGAAGGAACATCAATTGCGATCACATGGTTTCCGAGTTTCTGCGCGCGAGCAGTCAAACGGCTCAATCTCACAAACAGTTCCGGAACCGGTCGGTCAGGGTCCAGTCCGGAACCGAACAGGCCGTCGATGATCAAGCCGTTGTGCAGATTCAGGAAATCTGATTCAGCCGGTTCGTCAATGACACATCCCAGTTTTTGCAGGGCTGTACGATTGGCCTGCGCTTCAACCGGTCGCAGTGTGTCCGGCAGTATTTCCCGGCAGACTACCGGCCAACCGGCGGACAGGAGCAATCGCGCGCAGGCATAGGCGTCACCGCCGTTCTGGCCGGGCCCGCACAAGACCAGGACGGGCTTTGATGTAAGCTGTTCCTGTTCACAGATTTGAAAGCAATGCTTGACGACAGCCAACGCCGCATGTTCCATCAACAGCAGTAACGGCAACCCCGTTTGCGTCTGCCAGGCTTCGTCGATTGTCTGCTGTTCACGTGTCCCGATGATCCTCAAACCTACCGCCTCCAGTCTGCTGTTCTTTACTGATCATTTGTTGTTATTATACCACTGGATCGGGTTTGCATAAAAAAAAAGGAGCCGGCGGGCTCCCTTGATTTATTAGCCTGTGACGGCTGGATTCACAGATGTTTATCCAGCTTTTCTACCAGTTCTGCATACGGCCTGGCACCAATCATCCGCTCAACAACCTGGCCGTTTTTCAGAATATACAAGGTCGGAATACTCATGACCTTGAACTGTTCAGCAAGCTCATTCTCTTCGTCAACATTGACTTTGCCGACAACTGCTTTGCCTTCATAATCCTGCGCCAGTTTATCGATGGTCGGTGCAACCATTCGGCAGGGACCACACCAGGAAGCCCAAAAATCGAGCAAAACCGGTTTGTCACTTTTCATAACGATTTCATCAAAATTACTTGACTGAATTGTCTGGGCCATAGAGAACCTCCTGTTTAATCCGCATGGATCATTTTCATATTTGCTTCATCTTAACGTTATGGGAAACCGTTCACAGTAACTTTAGTTACACAACGTTTGTCTCTATCTGCCGCCTCGAATGGTCTCCTTGATCAGCCTGACAAGGAAGAAAGGTCAAAAGGCGTCTCCTGATAGACATAATAATTCAGCCAGTTGGCAAACAGCAGATAGGCCGAGCTTCGCCATCTGACGACTGGCGGTTTGCCAGGATCATCATCTTCAAAATAATGAACCGGCGGCTGGATTGGCAATCCGCGTTCCAGGTCGCGTTCGTACTCGTATTTCAGCGTCAGGGGATCGTATTCGGAATGGCCTGTCAGAAAAATCTGGCGGCCCGTCATATCGGAGACAGCATAGACACCGGATGTATCGGACTCGGATAAAATTCTCAATTCAGATACCTTCTCCAGATCTGTCCGTCTCACTTCGGTATGACGAGAATGCGGCACATAGAAAAGATCGTCAAAGCCCCTGAATAATTTAACCGGGCGGATCCAGCTGTTGCTGTGAGCGAAAACCCCGAACATCTTTTCCGATAAATCGTGTTTCGGCACACCATAATGATAATACAGACCAGCTTGTGCGCCCCAGCAAATGTGCAGCGTCGAATAAACGTGAGACCGGCTCCAGGCCATGATTTCCGTCAGCTCCGGCCAGTAGGCAACCGATTCAAACGGCATCTGTTCGACTGGTGCACCTGTTATGATCATCCCGTCATATCGTCTCTCGCGGACTTGGTCGAATGTTTCATAAAACTTGGTAAGATGCTCCGTTGACGTATTTCGGGGATTATACGTAGCGGTGTAGATCAGATCGACATCAACCTGCAGAGGCGTATTGCTCAGCAGCCGCAGCAACTGGGTCTCAGTCACAATTTTGTTGGGCATGAGGTTGAGAAGCAGAATCCGCAGCGGACGGATATCCTGACGATAAGCACGGTCCTCGTGCATGACAAAGACGTTTTCCTGTTCAAGAATTCCGGCAGCCGGCAGGTTGTTAGGTATTTTGATCGGCATGTGATATCCCCCGTCTCAACGCACACATTTTCGCACTTCGTTTGACTCAAAAGTATCTACGGCAGCATGCTGTTTGTCAAGTGCTGCGCATCTGTCGCGCTCCGTACTGCGTGTCTCAGATGAATTCCTGTAAAATGGACTCTTGTGGAATGACTGACGGATCAGCAGCAGGTAATCGCTCACAGGCTGATAGCAATTCATCCGCCTCCTGCAGGGCTGTCGGTAAATCTGCATAACCATCCCGGTCAGTCAGATAGATTGATCCTGCCAATGTCCCCTGGTCGTGCTGATCCAGCGATTCCTGTATGCGCGAGGAAGCCAGCGGCGGTATGATGCAGAACTCATAAGATAGGCATGAGTTGATGTAGCGATCGGCCCGGGCAAGATAAGTTGGAAAAAACTGCCGTTCAGTATGATCAATCATCGGCCAGTAATCGATCGTCGACAAAGCTGTTGAACCGCGGTGCAGGACATCCCGCGAGATCCGTCTGAGCATGCGCAGATCACGGCTTCCCAGCAGCTGGCGTCCATCAAGGAAAGAACACCAGGGCATGATGAATACACCGAATACCTCCCGGCCCGGCAGGTGACCGATAATCTGATCCGACAGGCCATGAAGCCCTTCGATGATCAGAAGATCCTTCTGGTGCAATGTAACGACTTTTTCCGGCTCAAAAATTCTTGCTCTATTGACAAAATCGAATGTCGGCAGCGACACAGTTTGCCCCGCAAATAAAGCCATCAGATCAGATACCAGAGCATCTGTGTCCAGCATCTCGATCGATTCGTAATCCGGGCGTCCTGCGTCGTCAAAGGAAACCGGGCCTGTCCGGTAATAATCATCCAGCGAAAGAACCCGGGTCGGACGGCCTGCATCGCTCAGCAGCCTGGCCAGACGGTGTGAGAACGTTGTCTTACCGGATGCTGTCGGCCCTGACACGAAAATCGAATGGAC
Organism: Clostridiaceae bacterium; assembly: GCA_012729935.1. Lineage (GTDB taxonomy): Bacteria > Bacillota > Clostridia > Saccharofermentanales > UBA5734 > JAAYBY01. The sequence continues at coordinate 10,044 of JAAYBY010000032.1, forward strand.
AGACGGCAGGTTCAATACAGCCTGCATCGTGTGATTCAGCTGATTGAAAAACTGTTTCTCACAGTGCCGGACGTATGCCGGAAATTTGCGGACGCCCAGATGGGTTTCCAGTTCCTCAAGGCTGATATTGATCATACCGGTCAGCTGTGCCAAAGTGTTCCCTCCGTTACGCCTCATTCTATCAAACGCATCAATCGCTGACAATCGATCCACATTCGAACGGCTTTTCGCAGACACCCAGATATCGATATGATATAATATCACACAGAAAAATAATGTGTCCGGGAGGTGAACGGATCTTGATCAAGACTCAGCGCAACGTCTGTCCCTGGGCACTGAAAGATCCGCTGTCTCTTACCTATCACGATACAGAATGGGGCATTCCGCTTCATGATGATCACAAACTATTCGAACTTCTCATCCTGGAGCTCTTTCAGGCAGGACTCAACTGGCAGATGATCCTTGCAAAAAGGGACGATCTCAGGCGGGCACTGGCCGGATTTGATCCGATCCAGCTGTCGGCCTGGGATGATTCAGCCGTTGAGCGCTGCCTCGGGCAGCCAAACATCGTTCGCAATAAACGAAAAATATCGGCAGCTGTAACCAATGCCAAAGCATTTCTCGCAACCCGCAGCACATTTGGCAGTTTCGATCGCTATCTGTGGCAGTGGGTCTCCAACCGGCCTGTCATCAACGCATTCGAGACCATCGACCAGGTGCCAAATCAATCATCAATTTCCGCAGCGTTGAGTCACGATTTGAAAAATCGCGGCTTTACATTTGTCGGGCCGGTCATCGTCTACTCGTTCATGCAAGCGGCCGGACTGGTCTGTGACCATCTGAAATGCTGCGATCAACACCCCAATACACGGCAGACTCAAGCAGCAACGATGGATCGTCCGCAAGCCTGTCACCCGTCAGAAAGGAAGGATGTCTGTGAGAACTGAGATCTGGGCACATCGGGGAGCAAGCCTCCATGCGCCGGAAAACACACTGTCAGCGTTCGAAGAAGCCGTTCGTCTGGGAGCAGATGGCATTGAGCTGGATGTGCAGCGGAGCAGCGACAACCATCTGGTCGTTACACACGATGCATCCCTTGAGCGAACAGCCGGTGTTCAGTCACAAGTCAGCCAGATGACGCTGCAGGCACTTAAAAAACTGAACATGGGCATTGCCAAAGCAGATTCAACCGTCCATGCCATACCAACATTGAGTGAGGTTTTTCAGTTGCTTCGTCCAACAGCACTCAAGGTGAACGTCGAACTGAAAGACCCAACCGACCTGAACTTCGACATGGCAGCAGCCGTTCTGAAGCTGGCCTGTGATTACCAGATGACTGACAGAATCATCCTGTCGTCCTTCAA
>JAAYBY010000282.1 GCA_012729935.1 Clostridiaceae bacterium
AGCGTCAGGCCGTGCCGCTGATTAAAACGGAGGCGCCGATCATCGGAACAGGTATGGAATACCGGGCTGCAAAAGATTCCGGTGTCTGTCAGGTTGCCCGACACGACGGTATTGTTGATTTTGTCAGCGCCGATAAAATCGTTGTTAAAGTCGATGAAATGACATCCGACACCTATCGTCTGACCAAGTATCAGAGGTCCAATCAGGGAACCTGCATAAACCAGAGACCGCTTGTCAAACGCGGTGAGCCGGTCAAGCGCGGCGACATCATCGCAGATGGCCCTTCAACAGACAACGGTGAGCTTGCGCTTGGCCGAAATGTTCTGATCGGGTTTATGACGTGGGAAGGATATAACTACGAAGACGCAGTCCTGATCAATGAGCGGCTGGTTCGCGAAGATGTCTACACGTCGATTCATATCGAAGAATACGAATGTGAAGCCCGCGACACCAAGCTGGGTCCTGAAGAAATTACACGTGAGATTCCCAATGTCGGTGATGACGCGTTGCGCGATCTCGATGAACACGGGATTATCCGAATCGGTGCTGAAGTCTATGCCGGTGATATTATAGTCGGTAAGGTTACACCGAAAGGTGAAACAGAACTGACTGCTGAGGAACGCCTGTACCGAGCGATTTTCGGTGAAAAAGTCCGCGAAGTCCGCGATACGTCCGTCCGTATTCCCCACGGTGAAAGCGGTATAGTCGTTGACGTAAAAGTATTTACCCGCGAAAATGATGATGACCTGAAACATGGCGTCAATATGCTGGTTCGCGTTTACATCGCGCAAAAAAGGAAAATATCAGTCGGCGATAAAATGGCTGGAAGACATGGGAACAAGGGTGTTATCTCCAGAATCCTGCCTGAAGAGGACATGCCGTTCCTACCTGATGGCACACCGCTGGATATCGTGTTGAATCCACTGGGAGTTCCATCGCGAATGAACATCGGCCAGCTTCTGGAAGTCCATCTCGGCCAGGCAGCCAAGGCGCTGGGGTATAAAATTGCCACGCCGGTTTTTGACGGCGCGACCGAAGCAGATGTTATTCAGGCCTTTGCGGATGCCGGTATTGATCCGGACGGCAAGACTGTTCTTTACGATGGCCGGACCGGTGAACCATTTGAAAGCAAAATAACGATAGGAACGATGTACTACATGAAGTTGCTGCATCTTGTCGATGACAAAATTCACGCACGCTCGATCGGTCCCTATTCTCTGGTAACGCAGCAGCCGCTCGGTGGTAAAGCACAATTTGGTGGTCAGCGTTTCGGTGAGATGGAAGTCTGGGCGCTTGAGGCTTATGGGGCCAGTCACACGCTCCAGGAGATCTTAACGGTCAAATCTGATGATATTTCCGGACGGACAAAGACGTACGAAGCGATTGTCAAAGGTGAGAGCGTTCCTGAGGCAGGTATACCGGAATCATTTAAAGTTCTGGTGAAAGAATTGCAGAGCCTCGCATTGGATGTTCGGATTTTTACTGAGAAAAATGAAATGATCGACATCAAAGAAACAGTAGAGGAAGAAAATGAACTTCCTGAGATTGATCGCAGCAAGCTGGATGAATTGATCGGTGTGAACATTGTTGATGAGAGTTTTGCCGCCGCCGGGTTTACCGAAGGAACGCTGGATGAAGATGGGAACATCGCGGAAGACCTGGACAGCGGTGAGTTAGAAGATGATGCAGTCGATGACGCGAGTGGTTCGTCTGATCTGGATGATACGGTCGATTGAAGTCAATAAGATTTCCGGTTGATTCCGAAACATCAGAACGAATGGCAAAACAATCGATTGATGTGCGAAAAGGAGACTGTGCGTCATGTTTGAAATGAATCATTTTGAAGCAATTGGAATAGGCTTGGCTTCACCTGAAAAAATATTGGAATGGTCAAGAGGCGAGGTCAAGAAGCCTGAGACAATCAATTATCGAACCCTGAAACCGGAACGGGACGGCCTGTTTTGCGAGAAAATTTTTGGTCCGACCAAGGACTGGGAATGCCACTGCGGAAAGTATAAAAAAATTCGCTACAAAGGAATCGTCTGTGACCGGTGTGGAGTCGAGGTTACTAAATCAAAAGTACGCCGTGAGCGGCTTGGTCACATCAAGCTGGCTGCTCCTGTCTCACATATCTGGTATTTCAGGGGAATACCCAGCCGGATGGGGTTAATTCTTGATATGTCGCCGCGAAACCTGGAGAAAGTACTCTATTTTGCAGCCTATATCGTGATTGATCCCGGTATGAGCAGCTTCACTCCCAATCAGGTTATCTCGGAAAAAGAATACCGGGATGCGATTGAGCTCTATGGCCGAAACAGCTTCAAAGCGAAAATGGGCGCTGAAGCGATTAAGGAAATCCTGACCAATATTAATACCGAAGAAATGGCAGCGCAGCTGCGGGAGGATTTCCGGACGGCCAGCGGCCAGAAGAAAGTACGCATAATCAAACGCCTCGAAGTTGTCGAAGCGTTTAAGAAATCCGGAAATCGTCCCGAGTGGATGGTTTTGGATGTCCTGCCTGTTCTGCCGCCGGAGCTTCGGCCGATGGTCCAGCTTGATGGCGGTCGCTTTGCCACATCAGATCTGAATGATTTGTATCGGCGTGTGATCAACAGAAACAACAGACTCAACAAACTGCTTCAGCTTGGTGCGCCTGAAATAATCGTCCGCAATGAAAAACGGATGCTTCAGGAAGCAGTCGATGCACTGATCGACAACGGTCGTCGTGGACGTCCTGTGACCGGAGCTGGAAACCGGGCATTGAAGTCTTTGTCTGATATGCTCAAAGGTAAACAGGGGCGGTTCAGACAAAATCTTCTGGGCAAGCGTGTCGACTATTCCGGTCGTTCGGTTATTGTTGTTGGCCCCGAGCTGAAACTACACCAGTGCGGGCTGCCAAAAGAAATGGCGCTCGAGTTGTTCAAGCCCTTTGTCATGAAGAAAATCGTTGCGGCAGGCCACGCGCACAACATCAAAACAGCGCGCCGGCTGGTTGATCGGGCAAATGATCTGGTCTGGGATACGTTGGAAGAGGTGATCATGGATCACCCCGTGCTGCTTAACCGTGCACCAACGCTCCATCGGCTGGGTATACAAGCCTTCGAACCGGTTCTGGTTGAAGGCCGCGCGATCAAACTGCATCCGCTGGTCTGCACCGCTTATAACGCTGATTTTGACGGTGACCAGATGGCGGTTCATGTTCCGCTGTCTGCTGAAGCACAGGCAGAAGCCCGATTCCTGATGCTGTCATCGAACAATCTGCTCAAGCCGCAGGACGGTAAACCGGTTACAGTCCCGACGCAGGACATGGTTCTGGGTATTTACTATCTGACGATTGAAAAGAATGACGAACCCGGTGAAGGTAAAGTATTCGGCTCAGTCGAAGAAGCGATTATGGCCTATGATGCGCATGAACTGGGTTTGCACACGACGATCAAGGTTCGTCTGGAACGACTCATTAACGGCCGGAAAAAGCATGCAATCGTTGAGAGCACACTCGGACGGTTCATCTTCAATGAAACCATTCCGCAGACACTCGGCTTTGTTGACCGAAGTGTACCGGAGAATGCCTTTACACTGGAATGTGATTTTCTGGTCGGCAAAAAAGAGCTGGCTCAAATCATTGAACGCTGCGTTCACAAGCTCGGATTGACGGAGACTGCTCGAATTCTTGATCGTATCAAAACACTGGGATTCCATTATTCGACGGTTGGCGGCATCTCGATTGGTATTTTCGATATGATTATACCGGACGTCAAGAAGCAGTTTATCGAAGAAGCTGAAACAAAAGTTGATTACGTCAACCGCCAGTTCCAGAGGGGTCTGCAGAACGAAGAAGGTCGCTACCAGGCCGTTGTTGACATCTGGCGCAGAACGACAGACAGCATCACAGACGCATTGAAGAATAACCTTGGGCAATATAACCCCGTTTACATGATGTCTCAGTCTGGTGCCCGTGGTAACATTAACCAGATTAAGCAGCTGGCCGGCATGCGCGGCAATATGAGTGACACATCGGGTAAAACAATTGAAATCCCGATCAAATCCAATCTTCGTGAAGGGATGAATGTTCTTGAATTCTTCATTTCGAGCCATGGCGCACGTAAAGCGTTGTCTGACACAGCCTTGAAAACGGCGGACTCTGGTTATCTGACCCGTCGTCTTGTCGATGTCGCACAGGATGTTATTATTCGCGAAGAAGATTGTGGTACTGAAGAATACGTGACTGTCGCTGAAGTGACTGTTGGTGGTTCAGGGAAAGCACGTCGTGTTGTTAAATCTCTGGAAGACCGTATCGTAGGCCGGTTCGCGGCTCAGGATATCGAACACCCGAAAACAGGTGTCCTCCTTGCTGCACGAAGTCAACTGATCACGGCAAACATTGCTCAGGCGATCGTTGAATCTGATTTGAAGCATGTGCCGATCCGCTCTGTCCTGACCTGCCATGCGGCACATGGTGTCTGTGCCAAATGCTATGGTGTCAACCTGGCATCCGGCGAGCAGACTGTCATTGGTGAAGCTGTTGGTATTATGGCAGCACAGTCGATCGGTGAGCCGGGAACACAGCTGACCATGCGTACGTTCCATACGGGCGGGATTGCTTCGGGCGATGACATCACACAGGGTCTTCCCCGTGTTGAAGAACTCTTCGAAGCACGCAAACCTAAGGGACAGGCGTTTATTTCTGAACTCGCAGGCGTCGTACATGTTGAGGAATCCGGAAAGCGGAAACGCGATGTGTCGATTACAGCGGCTGACGGAGAAGCGATTACCTATAACATCCCGTTGAGTGCTCCCCTTATTGTCAGCACCGGCGATACCATCGAAGCTGGCGATCTGCTGACAGACGGTTCCGTCAATCCGCACGACATATTGCGGATTAAAGGTGTACGTGGCGTTCAACAGTACATCATCAGCGAGGTTCTAAAGGTATATAAGAACAACGGTGTTGAAATCAATGACAAGCATATTGAGATTATCACTCGACAAATGATACGCAAAATGCGTGTGGATGATCCGGGAGATACGGATCTGCTGACCGGCGGCCTGGTCGACATGTTCGATTTTGCCAAAGAGAATGAACAGGCTGATAAGAACGGGTCAACGCCTGCCAGCGGCAAGCGCGTTCTCCTGGGTATCACAAAGGCATCGCTGGCGACGGATTCATTCCTGTCAGCTGCGTCATTCCAGGAGACAACCCGTGTTCTGACTGATGCTGCTGTCAAAGGCAAGATCGATCCGCTGATCGGCCTGAAAGAGAACGTCATCATCGGCAAGCTGATTCCGGCCGGCACCGGCATGGCCCGTTATCGCAACATCAGCGCGGTACCGGCAGTCGAACAGAATCACGAACTGCTCGAATCCTGAAGCAACCATTTAGTAAACCAGCAAAGCCCGGCTCTTCCAGTAAGCCGGGCTTTTTCAGTGGTGTGATACGTTTACACATGCTTCACCGAATCAGGATATTACATGATTCAGGGGATCAGCAGCTCACTCTGAGGGCTCCATATGGAATGTTATTGAGACTGGTTTCCACCCCTGCACGGCCATGATAATGTTTGAGTATCTCAGCCAGCAGGCTTTCATCATGACACCGGAAGATCAATGGCAGAGGAACCATCAGCTGGATTTCCTCCAACAGACCGGAATAAAGGCCCGTCTTATCGCAGTGTGCTTCATCAAAGTCAATAATCAATGCGTCAGCTGATGTATCCATTTCATCCAGACACCTATCCAGCAGGCTGTCCGGGTCAGCCGGAATGACGCTGTAGGTGTTTGTTTTGTCAATGATTAGACTCTGACGAGACGAGGCAATCCATTGATCGCGGTTTTGATGTGGCAAAGTTTTCTCAATCTGTTCACCCCAGCACTGATCCAGCACATCTCGCAGATGCGCGATATGCCCGGGCTCTGTTCCGCAGCAGCCGCCGAACAGAGACAGTCCCGCCGAGATGGCCGGCTTCATGGCTTCAGCAAAATCAGCCGGATTCATGGGGAAAACGGTCCTGCCGTCAATCAGCCGGGGTAATCCTGCATTTGGTTTGATCAAGAGCGGAACGGGAGACCAGGCTGCCAGCGGGATGATCCAGTCACTAAGCTGTTCCGGACCTGCTGAACAATTAAGGCCAAATGCAGAAACACCCATTGACGATAGCGTCAGCAGACATTCTTCAGGCCTCTGGCCGCCCAGTGTCCGGCCGTTTTGTTCGAGCGTCAGCGAAGTGATGATGGGGAGGCTGCATTCTGACTGGACAGCGATAACAGCTGCCCGCGTCTGTGCCAGATCCATCATCGTTTCAGCAACAAAGAGATCAACACCCGCCTCCAACTGGCCACGAACCTGTTCCTGATAAATCTCAACCAGGTCATCAAAAGACAGCGTGCCGGCAGGTTCGAGGAATTGGCCGGTCGGTGCCAGTTCTCCGGCGACAAGGATGACATCATCAGGATGCTCGCTCAGCCACGCTTCTTTTACCCTCACGGATATTGAGGCCAGCATCTTGTTCACCCCGGTCGCGGATTCGCCGGATGAAAGTGAGCGAGACAACTTGATTCGGTTTGCCCCGAACGTGAAGGCCAACAGGATATTTGATCCTGCTTCAAGGTAAGCAAGCTGAATCTGAATGAGAATATCAGGATGATCCAGAACCCAGCGTTCAGGACTGACGCCGGCAGGAAGCCCATATTGATGAAGCTGTGTGCCGGTCGCACCATCCAGTAGAAGCCAGTTCTTTCCATGCAAATTCAGAGCCATTGAATCATTCATTAAAACACCTTCTTTCAATCATTGTCCGGTGGATCGATCAGACCAATATTTTCGACCCGACAAGCCCACGTTCCAACTGACGCGGCAAATGGGAAGCGGTGGGGATTGATGGTTAATTGAATCAGGCGATCACACGTTATAAAGACTTCAGATTTGTGTTGCATGACCATGGCCGATGCATCGGGACTGATCGGTTCACTGAGAAGGATTGCCTGTTCCGGCAGCCTGCTGTTCGTAGTTGCCGGAAGAAGGAGCAGTTCGTACTGATTTCTTGTGGCCCGTTCAGCCAGCTCTGGCCAATCTACTGGAATTGGCTGAACGGTAAGCCCAGCCAGATTCATCTTATTCATGATATCCTCAACTTGTCTGCGATTCTCCTGCAGAACGTTGCTGTCCAGCCCTTTGAAATAATACAGAGGCAACGGTGAATTGCTTAAAGCTGTCAGCGAACTCAGCTGATGACCATCAGGTGTTTGTCCGCTGAGCAATAGGAGCAGCTCCAGACGCTGGTCAGCTGTTTGTATCATGTTCTGTGCTTGGGGATTCGGGTTAATCAGCAGATAACTTTCAGGGCTGGTTTCAATTGTGTGCAGGGTGTATCCGGATATCGACTGTGCCCTCTGTTTCATACGATCATCCCAGACATTTCGTACAATATCGAGCTGTCCTTCTTGAATAAGCCGATACTTTGCCTCTGAAGCGACCTGTCGAATTTCGATGTTTTTGATGATACCTGCATATCCGTTCCTTAACGACAGATTTGCATGGTTACTCGTCCAGTCAACAAGCTGGAAGGAACCACTGCCTTCAGGTATCAGGGGGGTGTTTCTCAGTTCAAAAACCTGATCTGGAGAAAAAGGATAATAGTCTGACTTCATAATGCCGATCGTCAGATAGGACCACGCCGGGCGGGTCATCTGTTTGCTGAAACGAAATGTGACAGTCCTGTTGTCACCGCCGGCCTCAATCGATAATAAATCGGTTAAACGTCCTTTAAGCGGACCATCATAGAAAGGCGACAGCAGGCACTGGTAGGTATAAAGGACATCCTGTGCAGATACAACACGTCCATCCCGAAACGTATGATCTGATCTCAGTGTTACTGTCAGCATTTGATCAGAAGGGTTGAAATGCCACGATTCGGCCAGAACTGGACTGAACGTCCCATCCGGACTCGAAATGAAAAGCGATTCAAAAATGAGAGATACGACGTCATACTCTCCATCGCCGGAGGCAAAGAGTGGATTGAGCTGGCGAAAGGAATCATTGACGCCAACAACCAGACGATCCCCACGATCCAGTGCCTGTTGGGGGATCTTCGTTTGCAGAGCTGGTGTGGAACGGGTTGTTTGCGTTTCTGTTTCCGAATTCTTAAACCATTCAACAGTGGAAAAAGCGAGTATTGTAAGGCCGATGAGCAGCATAAGCAGCAGCAGTCCATAAAACAGCTGCAACCCGGTCATCATTTTGACGGCTTTTTCCGGCTGGCTCTGTTCTGGATGAGTACCGTCGGCCATGTTATCAGGGTTTGTCTCAAATTGATTATGCATTCGAACTCCGAATATCTTAACATTGACTGAAAGGTGTGCTGTTATGACACCGTATTATAGCATATCTAATGTCTGGTCAGATAGACGGCGAGCCAACCTGCCTTGCTTGCCTTGCTTGACAAATCAAAACGATTCAGTATAATAAAATATAGTCAAAGATAGTCAAAGTCAATGTGCTGTTGACAGGGGGTCATATCATGGCGCGCATAACAGATCTTGTTGAACAGATCATCAAAGAGATGATCGATGAGAATAATGGCAGTGTTGAAATTACCCGTGCTGAGCTGGCAGATCAGGTGAATTGCGTTCCGTCTCAGATAACCTATGTCTTATCAACACGCTTCACCAACAATCAGGGGTACCTGGTTGAAAGCAGGCGTGGCGGCGGTGGATGGATTCGCATTCGCCGGGTCAATATGGCAACACCGACCCGCTATCTGATGCATACGCTCAATGCGATGGGAAAAAGTCTGTCGCAACATCAAGCGGATGTGCTTATTCGAAATTTCGTCGATTATGACATTGTCGAAAGAAGAGAAGCCATGCTCCTGCAGGCTGCTGTTTCTGATCGTGTCTTAAATCTGATCGAATCCGGTCAGCGCGATCAGATCCGCATGGTTCTGTTTAAGAACATGCTGACCAGTCTCATTGTTGATTAGAAGGAGTGGAGAAACATGAAATGTCAACGCTGCCAGCAGAATGAAGCAAACATTCATTTGTCGCAAACTCGTCAGGGTAAGACAATAGATTATCATCTATGCGATTCATGCGCCGCTGAGTTAGGCATTGCCCAGCCGACGTCTGGTTATTTTGGATCATTCGGAAATATTTTTGGCTCTGGCTTTCCGGGAGGGCCGGTGAGCGGCAGTGTTTTTCATACGACAGGTGGTATTCCTGCGTTTGGTGAGAAACATCCGTTTCAGACGATCTGCCCGCAATGTGGCCAGACATTTGAAGATTTCAGACATACCGGCCTTTTTGGCTGTAGTCGTTGTTATGATGCATTTGCCGGGCAGCTGGATGCTGTATTCCGACGTGTCCAGGGATCGACGCATCATATTCATGAATCAAAGAATGCCGACAAACAGCCAGATGATAATAAGCAGCTGACAATGAATCGGTTAAAGGCACTGAGGCAATCACTGAAAGCCGCTGTTCAAAAAGAAAATTATGAAAACGCGGCAAAACTGCGTGATGAGATACGCACGATTGAAGAGACGCTTAATCATTGATGGAAGAAGGAGAACAGCATGACGTGGTATATCGACCAGGGTCCTGAAAGTGATGTTATTATCAGCAGCCGCGTTCGTTTGGCCCGCAACCTAAACGGATTTCCTTTTCCGCACCGGATGGACAACAAACAGGCAAAAGAAGCTGCAGATCTGATTATTCAGGCATTCTTTCGGGAAGAACCTGAGATCAAACGCCAGTACGTGATCGTTGATCTGGAGACGATGAGTCAGGAAGATCGGCTTGCGCTGGCAGAGAAGCGGCTGATCAGCGATGATCTGGCGGAAAATGGACTGAATCACCGGGCGATAATCAGCCTTGACGAGTCAGTTTCGATCATGATCAACGAGGAGGACCACATCAGGATCCAATCCATGCAGTCCGGTTTAAATCTTCACGAGGCTTTTGACTCAGCACTGCGGCTGGCTGGCAGGCTTGACACGATACTGGATTTGTCACATTGCGAGCGATATGGCTACTTGACAGCATGTCCCACGAATACGGGAACGGGTATGCGGGCGTCTGTTATGGCTCATCTACCGGGTTTGGTGTTGGGAGGCCGTATCAAGAGTACCG
>JAAYBY010000283.1 GCA_012729935.1 Clostridiaceae bacterium
GCATTTTTCGTATAACAGGGAACAGAAGATTCCCAGATAATCTCACCGGTCATCGCGTCAAGCTTATACACAAAAGCGTTCCCCTGGTAGACACCAACAAAGTCCTGCTGCCAGTCAACTTCAGTTCCGGTATAAACAGCCAGACGATCGCCCTCATGTTGAAGAACCGGCGTCACATCAGAATCATCTTCTAACTGACGCGACCAGACCGGTTTCATGCTGTTCAGGTCGATGCAATTGAAAATGCCTGAATTATCACTGTAATAACCAAAATGATCATAGACAGCCATTGAGCTTTCAATGCCGTACAGGTTGAGTCCGGACATGGTGTATCGGTAGGTTATCCGCTCAGGATCGATGGTCAGCGTTGCAGTTTCAGCATCAAATCGGGTGTTCATGCGCATGGTGTATACCATGCCGTTTTCGTTGGGATAGATCAGAGTATCCGCGGCTGCATCAAACAGCGGTGATGAGTCGCAGGCTGCCCAGTTCGTCCGATGTGCCGGGTCTTGTGAGCAATCCTGATACAACAGGAGCGACTGATCGATCAGGTTGTAGACTCTGAATCCGATTCCTGTGACATTTTTGTTTTTGTCTCCTTGGCCGACATACAAAACCGGATACCCGCGAGAATCAATACAAGGTGTTCCTTTAATGGGTGCACCGATTGTGATGGGGCTGCGTGTTGGTTTTCCGTCGTCAAGATCGAGAAAATAGATGTTGCCGTCCAGCGTCGCGTAGATCACCTCGACCAGATCTTCTTTGTCCTTTTTGTCAGGATTGATATTCATAATCTTGCGCACAGATTCGTCCCATTGAACCAAAAGAGGTTGGCCGGTCCATCCTGTTCCGGTCCAGGAAAAACTCCAGGAAGAAGATGGCAGGCTGCCGATTCCTTTTTCCCAGTTTTGCGTCATCGTTTTTTCGGTCAGTTCAACTTGTCCAAAAGCAGGAGCGCTTCTGAAATTGTTGCCTCTGAATGTCAGAACACCGGGGATCTGCTGATAGTCGAGCGGATGTCCCAGCGCGATCGGATATGGCCGCTCATAGTCGGACAGTTTGTTGAACGAATTGTCAAAAATCGCTGTCTGCATCCCTTTTTCAGAAGGTGAAAGACCTTCAGCAACGGTTGATGGTCTGAGCTCGGTAAGTGACTCGAATGGCATTAATGAAGGATTCCATGATGTTGGTACCGGTGTCGGTGTGGGTGTCGCCGGCGGCTGGGTCGTCGCTGTTGTCTGCTCGCTTGACGGCCTGGATGTACCTGAAGGCTGAGCGGATGATTCAGACGTGTTTTGCGTTTCCGGTTTCAGCCAGTCAGGACCATACTTGACAGCTGCTACGATAACCGTTGCGGTAATCAGGATCAGCGCCACGATTGACAGGGGGCCTCCCGGCATTCGGCTTCTCTTGCGGTTTGAGCGGTAGCGCTTGTCCTGGATGTATGATCCACGGTTTGAATTCATGATATCCTCCTGACCAGTCGTATTGTTACGGCAATAAAATAAGTTTCTCAACCAGATTGGCCATCTGGACCAGATGTTTGGTTTCAATCTGTTCCTGGGTGGAGTGGCAGTTTCTCATACCGGTCGCCAGAACCAGTCCTTCTATTCCATGCCGGACCAGCTCATTGTTGTCGCTGCCGCCGCCGCCGCCCATCGTTTTAAACGGCAGGCCCAGTTCGCCGCATGCTTTCTGGAAGCGTACCAAAACCGGGCTTTCTGCTTCGACCGAATAGGGGTAATATGAGACGACCCGTTCAATCTCCAGCTCAGCGCCCAGTTCATCGGCTGCCTGCCGCATGCAGTCGCACATGTGATCGGCTTGCTCTTTCATTTTATCCCAGGTCTGTGATCGGCACTCTGAAGTCACAATACAGTGTTCAGCAACAATGTTCGTCGCCTGGCCACCTTTAATTTCACCGATGTTGGCGGTTGTCTCATCATCGAGCCGGCCAAGCCGCATCGCGGCGATTCCTTTAGCTGCCACGGTTATCGCACTGATGCCCTCTTCCGGTTTCATCCCCGCATGTGCTGCTTTCCCGCGAATTTTGAAAACCATATTGATGTTTCCGGGTGCCCGGTTGATGGCCAGACCCGGTTCGCCGTCTGTATCAAGCACATAGGCCTCTCGTGCCGTCAAACGCTCCGGCTCAAGATGACGTGAACCGAGCAGATGTTTTTCTTCAGCGACAGTAATCAGCAGCTCAACAGGTCGATGCGGCTTACCTTCTTCCTGAAGTGAGCGAATCGCTTCCAGAATAGCAGTCAGTGCGGCCAGATCGTCTGCCCCCAATACGGTATCACCGCCACTCGTTATCAGCCCGTTGTCATGAACAACCGCCCGCTTTCCGCGACTGGGTTCAACCGTATCAAAGTGGCCGCTAAACAGGATCGGCGGCAAATCCAGAGATCCCGGCAGCAAGGCATATACGTTGCCGCAATCGCCGCCGATCGCTTCGCCAGCCTTGTCCTCTGATACAGAAAAGCCCATTTGTTCCAGCTGCCTTTTGATGATATCCGCCAGCTGACGTTCATGCAGCGAGGGAGAATCGATGGCAACGTAATCGGCAAATTGATCGACGAGTCTTTTTTCCTGGATCATGTTATCCTCCTTGAGGCCGTGCTTTTTGTTTGCCAGCCTGGTGTGTCATGATAATCGGTTGTCAGCCGTCGGAGTCAGTCGCGATGTCCGCAAACGACTCAATCAGCCAAACCGTTATTCATTTTATCACATGTTGACCCTCTGATATTGATGATTTATCAGATCATTTGGACGGTCCTGCCACTTTCATGCCGCTAAACTGGCTCTGGCGCAACACTTCGTAGGCTACAATCGCAACCGAATTTGATAAATTCAGCGACCGCCTGCCGGGAAGCATGGGTATTCTCAGGCATTGCCCGGGATGTTTCTGCAGCAGTGATTCCGGTAGTCCCCGCGTTTCTTTACCAAAAAAGAGAATGGTTGTTCCGCGGTACCGGGGATCAGCATATGTTTGCTTTCCTTTGGTTGTCACATAGTAGCAATTGAGCGGATCAACAGAGTTCGCTTGCTTACGCTGCTCCAGATCGCTCAATAAAGTATCCAGATCCGGCCAGACTGACAGATCAAGATCATACCAGTAATCCAGACCGGCCCGTTTGACCTCACGATCTGCAATCGAAAAACCCAACGGTTCGACCAGATGCAGCCTGGCTCCGGTAGCGACGCAGGTTCGGGCGATATTACCCGTATTCTGCGGAATCTCCGGTTCAACCAATACGATCTCCAGCTTCATGAAGCAGGCTCCTTGCCTGTAAGAAGTTCACAGGCTTTTTGCTCAAAACGTTTCAGCCGGTGATTCATCCCTGACTTTCCTAACGGCGGCTGCATGAGCTGGCCCAGCTCCTTGATCGACAGATCAGGATTCTCATAGCGGATTCGTGCGGCAGCCTGCAGGTCTTCCGTCAATGTGGTCACGAGCCCTTTTTGTTCAAGCTCTCTGTACCAGCCGGATTGTCTGGCCGCCGTGTTTGCCATGCGCTGCAGATTCGCGCTGTCACAATTGACAATGCGGTTGACATTGTTGCGCATCTCTTTTTCAACACGCAGGGATTCAAATGTCAGCAATGATTGATGTGCACCGGACATCAGGAGATAGTCTGACAGATTCTGACCCTCACGCAGATAGAGAACATCATAATGTGCCCGCCGGACAAGTGAACAGCGGAATCCAAAACGCTCCAGCAGTGACAGAAACAAAGGAGCGGCCTGTTTATCCCAGCGGATTGCCAGTTCCATGTGATAGGCAGCCAACGGTTCGCTGACTGATCCGCTGATTAAAAACAGGGATCGCAGCAAAGCCTGCTGACAGCACAAAGACCACTGATCCGCACTTTGGCGTTCAATCAGAACCTGGACAATGTCGCGTCTGATCAGCGAGTCAAATTCTTTCTTTAGGCGAATCGTGATCAGACCTTCACCCTGGCGAACCAGTGGTGTTGTATGGTACCACTGCCTGATTAGTTGGACAAATCGATCCGCACAGCCGGCATGGCTGGTTGCCAGATCAATCGAACGCGTCTGAAATTTTCCGGCTGCTGCATAGGCGACAGCCAGTTCAACCTGACGACAACACGCTTTTTCACAGTCAATCTGGCTCAACTCATCCTTTATTCGCCGGGAGAACGTGTCCTGAGGGCCTTTCATGTGAGCGTCCCTTCTGTTTTTATCTGTTGAGTCAGCGGTTTATGTGATGATCGCCGGCCCCGCTCCAGCCACAAGCGCAGTATAACACGGGCCAGCAGCATATAATCATGCCGGATGGTGCCGTTGTTGACACTGGCCAGCGGAACGTCGATCATTTTCGGTCCCAATGTCTCAACTGATGCCCGCTCAGCCAGAACCGGCGTGGCGCTTTCCAGGCGGTATCGCGCGATCAGCCGCCGGTCAATCCAGGCATTATTGACGATACAGTAGTCTATGAACGATTCGGATGTCTCGCGTTCCAGATGACTGAGGATCGCCTTTAAATGCTGTGCCGCTGTATATCCGAAGGTTTCCGCCGGTTGCGTCATCAGGTTGCAGACATAGATTTTTACCGCCTGACTGTGTTCAATTGCCGTCTGTATCTCGCTAAAAAGCAAGTTGGGGATGATGCTTGTATAGAGGCTTCCGGGCCCGATGACAATCACATCGGCGGCAAACAGCGCCTGAATGGCCTCCGGCAGAGCCCGGGCCTTCTCCGGTTCCATAAAAATCCGAACGATCTCGTTATCGAGTATCTCTTTGCGCTGGCCGATTTCGGACTCCCCGTTGATGACTGTCCCATCACGGAGATGGGCTCCAATCTGTATGTTCTGCAAGGAGACAGGCAGAACACGGCCTTTAACAGCCAGAACTTTCGACACATTGCGAACGGCATCATAAAAATTATCTGAAATGGCATCCATAGCAGCGATCAACAGATTGCCAAAATTCTGGCCTTTCAGACGACCTTCCGAAAAACGGTAATTCAACAGATCACTCATCAGCGGTTCAGCATCTGCAAGAGCGAGAATGCAGTTGCGGATATCGCCGGGCGGCAGCATACCCAGGTCTTCCCGCAGCATACCGGATGAACCGCCGTTATCCGCGACGGTAACGATAGCAGTCAGGTTGTTTGAAAAAAGTTTCAGTCCCCTGAGGACGGTTGAGAGACCTGTTCCGCCGCCAATAACAACAATATTGGGGCCATTAACCGGATTCCTGGCATACTGAATGATTCGTTCTTCAATCTCTGTAAACATATAACACCTTCATACTTGAGCGCTCCGATTCAATCATCTTCCCTGGCCGAACGCCGTGGATCTTTTTCCAGGTCACGATGATCGATGACCACGCGCAGATGATTGTCCCGCAGGCGGTTTGCCAGATCTTCGGCGAGCGCTACGGACCGATGACGGCCACCTGTACAGCCGACACCGATGGTCAAGCGGACTTTGCCTTCGCGAATATAGTAGGGTATGGTGAACTCAAGAATCTCTTCCTGCATCTTCATGAATGTACCCGTCTCCTGAAACGACATCACATGGTCGATAACAGGCTGGTCAAGTCCGGACAGGGCTTTAAGTTCAGGAATGTAATAGGGATTGGGGATAAAGCGGACATCGATGACGCAGTCGCAGTCCACAGGAATTCCATATTTGAAGCCAAATGACTGGATCAGGATGGTCATGCGTTCATCCCTGTCTGAAGTAGACAGCATCGCATACAACATGTCGCGCAGCTCATTGGGGGCCAGAACCGAGGTTTCGATGACATCAGCGGCCAGCTCTTTGATCGGTGCCAACTTCTGCCGTTCTTGTTCGATCGCCTGGACGATGCTGCGCCCGGCAGCCAGCGGATGATTGCGACGGCTCTGCTTATATCGGTTGATCAGCACCTGGTCGGTCGCATCGAGAAAAATAATCCGGTAATGAATTTTCATCTGATTCAGCCGCTCCAGCGCATGGAAGATGTCGTCAAAGCGCTCTGAACTACGCACATCGATGACAAAAGCCATACGGTCCTCGATCCGGTCCTCAGGTGCCAGTGCGTTATTTTTTTTGAGGTAGGACTGCACCAGCTCAGCGAGCAGCGAAGGCGGCAGATTATCAATACAGAAAAAGCCCATATCCTCGAGATAGTTTGCAGCCAGACTTTTGCCGGCTCCGGACATCCCCGTCAAAATGATTACTTCCATGGTCTGCCTCCTTCTGTGACTGGCATATTTGAAGCCGTCTCCATCAAGTTGACCAGTCACCAATGACCTTGATTTCTGTTTCCAGGCGAACGCCCTGCTGATCCAGAACAGTCCGGCGAATGTGCTCGATCAGTTTCCGGACATCGTGTGCAGTTGCCTGCCCGCGATTGACAATGAATCCGGCATGTTTCTCCGATACCTGCGCATCGCCGATCGCAAATCCCTTCAACTGACAGTCGCTGATCAGCTTTCCGGCATAATAGCCTGCCGGACGTTTAAAAACACTGCCGGCACTGGGCAGTTCCAGCGGCTGCGAACAGCGGCGCCGATTGGCCAGATCAGTCATACAGTCAAAAATCTGCTTGATATCTCCGTTTTTCAAGCTCATGCGGGCTTTGATGATGATGACGGACCGGTCTGAGAACAGGCTGTGTCGATAGGCAAACTGGTGTTCTTGTCCGGTAATGGTCACCGGATTCAGCTGTTCGTCAAGGATGTCCGTTTCAACAATAACATCCTGCATACAGGCGTTATAGGCTCCTGCGTTCATCTGAATCGCACCGCCCAGTGTTCCCGGAATGCCGGATGCGAACTCGAGACCGGTCAGCTGCGCCTTAGCAGCCGCACCGGCGAGAACGGACAAGCGTGTTCCCGCTTTCGCCTCAATGCAGCAACCCTGTATGGACAAACCTGAAAAAGGCTGACCGACCGACAGCACCAGTCCGCGAATGCCATGATCTGAAACAAGCAGATTGGAACCGTTGCCGATCAGGGTAACCGGTATCTCTTGTCCTGCGCAGTACTGCAGGGCACGAATGATTTCCGATTCATTCTCAGGTTCAAAAAAAGCATCTGCTGATCCGCCGATTCGAAATGTCGTATGCCTGCTCATGGGTTCATCGAATGTAAGTCTTGCGGAAGAGCCGATAGCCTGAATCAGTTGTGAACGGAGTCGACTGTTGATGATGGTTCTTGATGGCATAGCGTCCTCTTACTTGAAATTCGGTCCGAAGACACGGTCAGTCAGTGCTTTGGCGGCATTATATCCCATTGACTTCTGGCGGAAATTGATGGCAGCAACTTCGACAATTATCGCAAGATTTCGACCGGGACGGACCGGTATCGTGATAGACGGTACGGAGATGCCAAGTATATCCGTGGTTTCTTCATGGACGCCCAGACGCTCGTATTGTTTTTTCTCATCCCACAATTCCAGATTGATCACAAAATGGATGTTCTCCTGCATTTTGACGGATGAAACACCATATAATTCCTTGACGTCGAGAATACCGATACCACGGATCTCAATCAGATGGCGGATGATTTCAGGTGCGCGCCCGAGCAGCGTTGTATCCGAAACACGCCGGATTTCAACCAGATCATCGGCGATCAGACGATGTCCACGTTTGACAACTTCGAGCGCTGTCTCTGATTTACCGACGCCGCTCTCACCAAGGATCAGGATGCCTTCGCCATAGACTTCGATTAGAACGCCGTGCATCGACGTCCTGGGCGCGAGTTCCACGTTGAGGAATTTGACGAGCGAACTAATAAATTGAGCGGTTATCTGTTCGGTCCTCAGAACCGGAATCGAGTACTTCTGTGCGCATCTGATCAGTTCGGGTGACGCCTCGTGGTTCCGCGTCAGAATCAGACAGGGAATCCCTTTTTCAAAAAGGGCATCCAGCCGGGCCAGACGATCTTCGGATGACAATCGTGACAGAAAGGCCGTCTCCATGTTTCCGAAGACCTGAATCCGATCAGCACCGAAATGGTCGAAATAGCCGGCCAGCTGTAAGCCCGGGCGAGTGACGTCCGCCACGGACACCACAATATCTTCGAAACGGCCGTAATCTGCGACAATTTCCAGATTGAATTCCTGAACGATCGTTTTTAAATTCAAAGGCGCCATGGTTACCTCCGGCATCTGTTTGATGGCTAAGCCATCCTTGCTTATTGACGGCCGGCCTCCGGTGTGGTTGAAAACCGACTGTATAAATAATGAAAAGTCCTTCAGTGACTTTATTATAATCGATCACGGTCAAAAACAAAATGAACCAGGCGCTAACCGCCCGGTACGGTTTATCTTAACGTACCGCATAAGAAAAGCCGGCCTGCAGCCGGCTTGCTGGAGCGGGATACGAGATTCGGACTCGCGACTTTCACCTTGGCAAGGTGACACTCTACCACTGAGTTAATCCCGCGCGCGTATTGATATTATAGGAAAGATTCCCACAGGCTGTCAACACCAGCAACGCGGATTGCCTCTAAGCAAATTTCTGTCTGATCACGTTTCCAGCTTATCCGGAAAAACGCAGAAGAAAGAGCAGCACGGTCTGGGCCATTTTCAGAAATTCAGCGCAGTCCAGACGTTCATCAACCTGATGTGCACCACCCGTTTCAGCAAAATGACCGCCGACGCCATAATTGAAGACATCACCTTTGCCATAATAATAAAACATCGGCAAATCAGACAGGTTATGTCCCCTCACCGGTGCCGGATTCCCGGTAACCGCTTCAATACAATCATTAAACAGCTCAGCAGCCGGTATGGGATGATCAGGTGTAACCGGCAGAAAATAGCGGGACGTGTGCTTGACCGGTGTCATATCAACATCCAGACGATCCATGTCCGGCTTGA
>JAAYBY010000284.1 GCA_012729935.1 Clostridiaceae bacterium
GGACGGCGTATATTACTTTCATGGAACAGCAATGGCGCTGTGGACCGGCAGGTCCGCAGCGCTTTTTTTGTGAAGGAGTTGTGAATGATGAGCCATCTAACATTACCCGCAGACTACCAGTCCAGTTTGACCATGTACGAGACTCAGACAGCAATCGGAAACATCAAGAAAACATTTGAACATGAACTGGCACGTTCGTTGAATCTGAAACGTGTATCCGCACCGCTTTTTGTTGAAGCAAAGACAGGACTTAACGATAATCTGAACGGAATTGAACGACCTGTTTCCTTTTTTATCCCGTTTGCAGGTGTTCAGGCTGAAATTGTTCACTCACTTGCGAAATGGAAGAGAATGGCGTTGCATCTGTATGGCTTCTCTGCAGGAGAAGGACTCTATACCGATATGAATGCGGTCCGCAGAGATGAAGAGCTGGATAACTTGCATTCCGTCTACGTTGATCAGTGGGACTGGGAGAAAGTCATTGACCGTTCGGAACGGATTGTCCAGACGCTGCAGGATACAGTCCGGAGCATTGTGGCATCAATCTGTGAAACACAGTCACAGTTGATGAAGACTTTTCCATCATTGCGGCATCCGCTATCTAAGACAGTCGATTTCATCACAACACAGGAGCTGGAAGACATGTATCCATCAATGTCACCCAAAGATCGGGAAAACGCCTATTTGAAAAATCATCCGACCGCTTTTATCATGCAGATCGGGCATACATTACAGTCAGGGATCCGGCATGACGGTCGTGCTCCGGATTACGATGACTGGACCCTGAATGGTGATCTTCTCTTCTGGAATGACGTTCTGGGTTGTGCTTTTGAGATATCCTCAATGGGTATTCGTGTTGATGAAACAGCATTGGATCAGCAACTCACACTTGCAGAATGTAACGACAGACGCGAGCTGCCGTTTCACAGAAAGCTGCTGTCCGGTGAGCTGCCGCAATCAATCGGAGGCGGTATCGGACAATCCCGCCTGTGCATGTTGCTGCTCGAAAAAGCACATATCGGCGAGGTCCAGGTTTCTGTATGGGATGAAAAGACACGAGAAGACTGTCGGGCACACAATATTCAACTGCTATGACAATACCTGTTTAACAGGTCCTGCTTATAAAGGAGGCAAGACACATGAAAGATGTACCAAATCTCTTCGGGAGCATGGTTTTCAATGATCAAATTATGCAGGAATCACTGCCCAAAGACACCTATCTGGCTTTAAAGAAAACGATGAGTCAGGGTACCCATCTTGAACTCGATGTAGCAAACAGTGTGGCCAGCGCCATGAAAAACTGGGCTGTCAGCAAGGGCGCGACCCATTTCACACACTGGTTTCAACCGATGACTGGAATCACAGCCGAAAAGCACGACAGTTTTATCGCACCAGCTGGAGACAACCAGGTTGTTATGGAGTTTTCCGGCAAAGAATTGATCAGAGGCGAGCCGGATGCTTCCAGTTTTCCGTCAGGCGGCTTGCGTGCCACATTCGAAGCACGCGGATATACCGTCTGGGACATCACTTCCTACGCGTTTATCAAAGACGGGACGCTGTGCATCCCCACTGCTTTTTGTTCATATAGTGGTGAAGCGCTCGATAAAAAAACGCCCCTGCTCAGATCAATGGAAGCTCTGGATAAGGAAGCACTGCGACTTTTACGTCTGTTCGGCAATCAAACCGCCCACCGTGTCATCACAACGGTTGGTCCGGAGCAGGAATATTTTCTGATTGACAAGGACATGTTCCTGAAACGGCCCGATCTGCTGTATACCGGCCGAACCCTTTTCGGTGCTCGCCCGCCTAAAGGGCAGGAACTGGATGATCATTATTTCGGCAGCATCAAACCGCGGGTTTCCTCCTTTATGAAAGAACTTGAGGAAGAACTCTGGAAGCTGGGTGTTTATGCCAAAACCAAACACAACGAGGTAGCACCGGGTCAGCACGAATTGGCTCCGATCTTCACGACAACCAATATTGCAACAGATCACAATCAGATCACGATGGAGTTGATGAAGAGCATTGCTGACAAACACGGCCTTGCCTGCCTGCTTCACGAGAA
>JAAYBY010000033.1 GCA_012729935.1 Clostridiaceae bacterium
TCCTTTCCGGTGAATATGACAGAGAGGTCACACCTGTTCCCTTCCCGAACACAGCAGTTAAGCTCTCTGGTGCCCACGATACTTGGCTGGTAACGGCCCGGGAAAATAGGTCTTCGCCGGATTTTATTCCTCAATAGCTCAGTTGGTAGAGCATGCGGCTGTTAACCGCAGGGTCGTAGGTTCGAGCCCTACTTGAGGAGCCAAAAGGCTCACGTTTGATGCATCATCATACGTGAGCTTTTTTCCGTTTTGAGATAGGGCGATCCGAACAGCTTGACAGGGGATTGGAAATACCTGGCTATGGCAAATAATGATTTAACGTCAGAGGGGGGCAAAGCATGAAGCGATCTGTTCAGTTTTTAACCAGATCAGCAGTGATCGCTGCTGCCTATCTTGTCCTGACTTTACCGCTGGCACAGATTGCCTTCGGTCCCATTCAGTTCAGGCTTGCAGAGGCATTGACGGTTCTGGCGGCTATTACACCCTCCGCTATTCCCGGGCTATTTGTCGGTTGCCTGATCTCAAATTTAATGAATCCCCAGAATCTGGGTCCCGTTGATATCGTTTTTGGCAGTCTGGCAACACTTCTCGCTGCCTGGCTGACCTGGCAGATGAATGTCAAGTTACTGGGAAGACAAGACCAGAGTCAACCAGGTGGGGGTAAGACGGGTCGTATCAGACAGACATCCATCTGGTTCCGGCACCTGGTGGTGCTCAGCCCTGCAGTCTGGGTCAATGCAATCGTTGTTGGATTTTACCTCCCCTGGATCATCCCGGATCTTACGGTCACGGCAGGTTTTAGAATCTGGACGATCGCCTCAATCTTTCTGTCTCAGTCTGTTGTCATTTATTTGATTGGCCTTCCGGTTTATCTAGCTCTCAAAAAGATGAGACTATTCGTTGCGGAGGATGTTTGATGACTCACTATTTTGATAAGGAACCTGTCTCAGATCATGAAATCAAGACGATTCACTGGCAGATAGATGGACGTTCATTCACCTTCGTCACGGACCAGTCGGTTTTTTCGCGCTACAGAGTCGATTTTGGAACACAGCGATTGATCATGTCTTTTATCACGGGCACGGATCCGAAGAACGGGCGTATGCTCGATCTGGGCTGCGGCTATGGTGTTGTGGGAATTGTTCTCAAACGTCTCTATCCTGCGTTGACAGTCGTCATGACTGATATCAATGCACGCGCAGTTGGACTGGCAAGACTCAATGCCGAACAGAATAGTGTTCGATATGCGGATGTCATCCAGTCCGACGGATTAACTGATGTCAATGGAACGTTTGATGTTGTTTTAACCAATCCACCTGTTCGTGCAGGAAAGGAAACGGTGTATCGTTTTTTCTCGGAATCAGCCGAGCGGTTAAATCCCGGCGGCGTGCTTTATGTCGTCCTTCAAAAAAAGCAAGGTGCGGCTTCAGCGCAAAAAAAACTGGAAGCGCTTTTCCCTGACGTGCGAATCGTCGATCGGACCGCCGGCTACCATGTGATCCGGGCTCAACGATGAAGGGTGTCGGCATGGATGATCCAATCTCTTTGTGATAGAATCTTTTTATTGCGAATCGGTAGTCAGACGTAAGAGGTGAAGAGTTGCCGCATCATTTAAGCAAAAACATGTCCCGGGAAAGAGATTTATCTCAGTCGACTGCCTTCAGATGTCGGGTGCGTGTGATTATTTGCTTCCTGCTGATCGGTGTTCTTTTGCAGACCGGTTGTCGCGAGGAATCAGCGATCGGTGACATTCAACAGGCCGGCTCGTTGTCTCTGATTCGATTTGAGGCACTGGATGATGGCATGACTGGTGTTGTATATCGTACTGTCAATGACTTCGACAAATTAGTTGCACAGAGCGATGTGCCGCTTCTGGTGGCCTTTTACCAGAGTCAGGATGCCGTCAACAGCCTAATCATTCCCTGCCTGGAGCAAATGGCTGATGATTATCAGGGACAGGCGCAGATTGTCTGGGTTGACGCGAATATCCATCAGTCAATCGCCACATCGTTTTCTGTTGACCGGTGTCCCCACTTTACGATGGTGGTGAATGCTTCACTGAAACAGTCAATGATCGGCTTTGATGAGCAGGGCTGCCGTCTTTTGAGGGAATTGATCAATCGGTATATACCGGACCAGATGTGATGGAGGTTATTATGGAAGAATTGATGAAAGATATTGGATCCAGACTTCGCGATATGCGAGAAATTCTGGAAATTCCGGTTTCTGAAATGGCACAGGTCACCGGCGCCACGGAGGCGGACTACCTTGCTTCGGAAGCCGGAGAAAGAGATTTCAGTTTCACATTTCTTTTTCTGGCTGCTCAGCGAATGGGCATTGATATGACTGATCTGCTGACCGGTGAGTCACCGCATCGTTCAGGCTACACGTTGATCCGCAGAGGTGAAGGTCTGCCGATCAAACGTCGCGAAGGTTTTCTTTACTATAACCTGGCACCCTTTTTCAAAGGCCGGCTGGCAGAACCCTTTGAAGTGACAGCCCCGGCGACCGATGATGCCCGAACATGCTCAATCCATCTCAGCAGTCATGAGGGTCAGGAGATGGATTATATCCTCTCGGGCTCTTTGCGCGTTCGCATTGATCAGCATGAAGAACTATTGACTGAAGGAGATGCAATCTACTATGATTCGGGTCGTCCGCATGGAATGGTCGCTGTTGACGGTGCGTGCCGCTTTCTTGCCTTTGTCATGTCAGAAAAAGATGTCAGCCAGGAGGATCAAACATGCTGAATCTGTACCGGGACTATTTGCAAGAAACTGTTGACCCAAACGGGCAGATTATTGATTATGACTTAACAGTCCCTGAAACCTTTAATTTTGCCTATGATGTGATCGACCGAATTGCAGCGATCGAACCGGACCGCCGCGCCATGCACTGGTGTAATGAAGCGGGCGAGCAGAAGGTCTTTACTTTTGGCGATTTCAAGCGGGAAAGTGACCGTTGTGCCTCTTTCTTCCTGTCGGTTGGTATTCGCAAGGGTGATCGTGTCATGCTGATCCTCAAGCGTCACTATCAATTCTGGTTTGCCATACTGGCGCTGCACAAAATCGGTGCTGTTGCCATACCTGCGACCAATCAACTGCTGCCAAAAGACATCATCTATCGAATGGAAGCTGCTGACATCAATGCTGTTGTCTGCACGCCGGATGGTGATGTGAGCCAGAATATTGAACAGGCGGAACGGGAATCCGGCCAGACCCTCATCAAGATAATGGTCAGGGAAAACAGAGACGGCTGGGCGCATTTTGACCGGGGATTAGCCGAGGCCAAACCGTTCCGCAAACCGGCAGGAGACCAGATACCGCAAAAGGACGACATGATGCTGCTGTATTTCACATCGGGTACAACCGGTCTGCCGAAGATGGTGACACATGATTTCACATATCCGATCGGCCACCTGCCGACTGCACGCTATTGGCATCGTGTAGATCCTGACGGACTTCACCTGACAGTCTCAGAAACCGGCTGGGCTAAATCCGTTTGGGGCAAGCTGTATGGGCAATGGCTGATGGAAGCCGGTATTTATGTCTACGACTACGACCGGTTTGATCCGCACACCTTGTTGAAACGAATACAAGACGACTGTGTGACGACGTTCTGCGCACCGCCCACGATCTATCGGTTTTTAATTCGTGAAGATCTGAAAAAATATGATTTGTCTAAATTGCAGCATTGCACCATTGCCGGTGAGGCACTTAATCCGGAGGTTTATGAACGTTTTCTGGCAGCAACCGGTTTGGAGCTTAAGGAAGGTTACGGTCAGACAGAAATGACACTGGCTGTTGTGACGAATTATTGGATGGCGACAAAACCTGGTTCGATGGGTAAGCCTTCAGCTATGTATGATATCCGATTGCTGGACGAAAACAGCGAACCGGTACAACCGGGCCAGTCTGGTGAAATCTGTGTTGTGACTGGTGATCGCAGAATACCGGGAATGTTCTGCGGCTACCACAAAGACTCTGAACTGACACAACAGGTCTGGCATGATGGCATCTACCACACCGGAGATCTTGCCTGGCAGGATGAAGACGGCTATCTCTGGTTTGTCGGACGTTCTGACGATATTATCAAAAGCTCCGGATATCGTATCGGGCCTTTTGAAGTTGAGAGCGTTTTGATGGAACATCAGGCGGTTCTAGAGTGTGCCATAACAGGAGAACCCGATCCGATCCGCGGGCAGCTTGTCAAAGCGACAGTGGTTCTGGGAAAGGGCTGGTCTCCCACAGAAGCATTAAAAAAAGAACTCCAGGACTATGTGAAAACACACACAGCACCCTACAAGTATCCCAGAGTGATTGATTTTGTTGCTGAACTACCAAAGACGATCAGCGGAAAAATCAGGCGCGTTGATATTCGTGCCGGTAAACAACAGCAATCGTAAATTGTGCCTGTTGTCTGAAGCAAGGAGATGTGGGAACATGTCGGAAAAAGAAACGAAGTCAGACTGGGTCTATTTCAGCGCAGTCGGGCAGGACAGCCACCGATTTGTCACCGACGATGAGCTGGACAATAATCCGGATCGCCCGCTTATATTGGGCGGCGTCAGTTTGAACGGCGAAAGACCTTTGGCCGGTAACAGCGATGCAGATGTTGTTCTGCATGCCTTGACCAATGCCTTGTCTGGAATAACCACAATAAACATATTAGGAGCCCGGGCTGATTCCTTGTGTTTTGATGATAAGATTACCGATAGCCGCTTCTACCTGAATGAGGCATTACAGGATCTGGCTGACCAGGAAGCGGAGCTCATTCATCTCTCTGTCGCGATTGAAGCAAAGAAGCCGCATCTGAGCATACATTTTGCTGCGATCCGCAACCGCTTATCTGAATGGACCGGGCTGCCGGAGGCTAGCATCGGATTGACGGCAACAAGCGGTGAAGGGCTGACAGCGTTTGGTTGTGGTGAAGGTATTCAAGTTTTCTGTCTGGTCAGCGTCCGGAAAAGAGGCGCTTAACCGTTTGATTGACCCATGAGCCAGATGGCATAGGACAGATCTTCCCGGGTCGTTAATTTAAAATTCCTGTAATCACCCATCACAACGGATGTGCCGATACCCGCCTGCTCGAGAACAGATAGATCGTCCGTTGTCTGCCAATTTTCTGATTCAGCCTGTTCATAAGCTGACCAGAGATGCTTCCAGACCGCACCCTGGGGCGTTTGCATCAGCCAGACACCGGATCGTTCGGGTGTCTGTAGCACATTCCCGGATGGTGAAACAAGCTTGACCGTATCCTTAGCCGGAACAGCTGCCCCGCATGCACCATACTTGATGATGCCCTCGACGACGCGGTTGATGGTTTCACCCGAAACCAGACATCGAGCTCCGTCATGTACGATCACAGGTGTATCAGGATGAAGAACGGCGTTCTGAGATAAAGCGGTCAGCCCGTGATAAACAGATTGTTGACGGGTGGTGCCTCCCGGAACAACAGCCAGGATTCCGGTTAGCGAACTGCCAGCAACCAGTTGCTTCATTGAATCGCATTCTGATGGAGATGCGACCAGAATAACGCCGGAGACAGAATCAGCTGATTCAAAAGCCGACAACGTCCGGATAATGACCGGTATGCCAGCCAAATCAAGAAACGGTTTATTGGTTGTCATGGCCATGCGTCTGCCGGCTCCGGCAGCTACCACAATGGCATACGCACGTCGGCTGCTCAAAACCGTGCCAACAGGTTCATTCATTGCGACAGCTCCTCATCAAGAAGAATATCCATCACTTCACCAATTCGATCGACATAATACAGATTGACTGACTCGTGTAACTTTAACGAAAGCATGGCTTTGCGGCAGCTTCCCGGCAGAATAAAATTTTTAAAACCCTGCCGTACTGCTTCCTGAACACGGCGATCCGGCTGTGATACAGCCCGGATTTCCCCGGTTAATCCGACTTCGCCAAAAGTCAGACAGCTGGTCCGGATTGCCTTATTCTGAAAACTCGAAACGATCGCTGCAACAATAGCCAGATCAACGGACGGTTCCGAAATGCGCAGACCGCCGACGACGTTGACATAGGTATCAATCTGACCGGTTCCAAGACGAAGGTGTTTTTCCAGAACAGCCAGCAACATCGTGACGCGATTGCGATCAAGACCCTGTGTCATGCGCTGTGGTGAACCGTAAACGGTTGCCTGAACCAGCGCCTGAATTTCAATGAGCATTGGCCGCGTTCCCTCAATGCAGCAGGTGATTGCGGATCCGGGCACGTGCAGCGGCCGACCGTTCAGCATGGCCATTGAAGCATTGCTGACTTCCAGAAGACCTTTATCCGTCATCTCAAACAAACCAAGCTCATCCGTCGCACCAAATCTATTTTTGACAGCCCGGAGCATGCGATACGTTAACTGATGGTCCCCCTCAAAATAGAGAACCGTATCCACCATATGCTCCAGCACCCGCGGGCCGGCAATGGAACCCTCTTTTGTCACGTGACCAACCAGTACAATCACAATATCCAATGTTTTGGCCAGTCTGAGAAGACCGGCGGCCGCTTCGCGAATCTGGCTGACGCTGCCCGGAGCAGAGGTCAGTTCCTCAACATAAACCGTTTGAATCGAATCAATGACAGCCAGTTCAGGCTTCTGCGCGATGAGTGTTTCAGTGATGGTCGAGAAATCGGTTGCAGCGAGTACCTCAATAGGTTCCTGGTCGACCTGCAATCGCGTTGCACGCAGGCGAATCTGGCGAGGTGATTCCTCTCCAGATACATACAGCAGTTTCCTCTGTCTGCTCATGGCTGCCAGAGCCTGCAATAGTAATGTGGACTTGCCAATGCCGGGATCACCGCCGATCAACACCAGCGATCCGGGAACGAATCCGCCGCCCAGAACGCGATCCAGTTCAGCCAATCCTGTGTTCAGGCGTGGTTTATCTTCCAGTGAAATTTCAGCCAACGGGACGATTCGATTTTGTTTTGCCGCGGCATCAGAACCAAACCAAAGCCCGCGATTCGATTGGGCAGAACCGGATGAACTTTTTTCTTCGATAAGACTGTTCCAGGTACCGCATCCAGGGCAGCGGCCCAACCATCCCTGTGCTTCATGACCGCATTCCTGGCAAACATACTTTGATTTTGTTTTACCCATTGATATTCTCCCCAAAAGAAACAAATCTTCGTGATCAGTATAGCACAAGATAAACGGGTTTCATTTAGGGATTCTGATCAAATTCAGTTGTTTGCATTGTGATTCACAGCAAGATAGGATAAAATAAAGGCCGAATAATATTTTGAATGGCAAAATAAAAATGGAGGTGCACAACAGTGCAGCAGCCGTGGAAAGACCATTATGACCCGTGGTTCAAAGACCATCTTGATTATCCGGAACTGACATTATACGAAGCGATTGCCCGGACAGTGAGGCGGTTCCCTGATTATCCGGCACTGACCTTTATGGGACAGGACATGCGGTACGATGAGCTGCTGACGCAAATTGATCAGGCAGCAGCATCGCTGCGGGAATTGGGTTTTTCAAAAGGGATGGTTGCGACGATTTGTCTGCCCAATACACCCCATGCTGTCATCTTTTTTTATGCTGTCAATCGTCTGGGCGGTATATGCAACATGGTTCATCCGCTGACACCTGCGGAGGAATTGTCTCATTATATCCGTGTAACGGAAAGTGATTATTTGATCATTTTAGATGCGATGTTGAGTAAACATATTGAAATGCTCGAAAAATCGCGGATCAGGCAGACAATCGTCTGTTCCATCATGGATTATCTGAATACCAGCCTTAAAGTAGGCTTTTTTCTGACGAAGGGGCGCAAGATCAAGTCAGTGCCGAAACATGACTTTTATTTGAAGTGGCAGCCCTTTATGAATCAGGTGGAATCATCCGGTGGATACGTCCGGCTGATCGACCCGAATGACTGTGCCGTTTATCTGCATAGCGGCGGCACGACCGGATCGCCAAAGACAATCAAACTATCTTCAAACAATTTTAATGTGCTGGCTGTTCAGGGACCACAGATTATCGGTTATCCGGTTGATGACCGGTTTGAACCGAAAGGGCTGGCCATGGTCGCGATACTGCCGCTGTTTCACGGATTTGGACTTTGTATGGGCATGCATACAATGCTGCTTAACGGGATGCGCTGCATTCTGGTGCCGCAGTTTGCTCCTGAAATACTGGCTGATATTATTGTTCGCGAAAAGCCGTCTTTCATAGCGGCAGTTCCAACACTCTATGAGGGAATTTTGAAAAGCAAAAAATTGCAGAAGGCAGATCTGTCTTGTTTGAAAGCGGTGTTCTGCGGAGGCGATTCTCTGCCAGGCAGTCTGAAAGAGCGCTTTGAATCCTTTGTTCGAAATCATAATGGTGATGTACAGCTGCGTGAAGGATATGGGCTCACAGAAACCGTAACGGTTTGCGCGGTCAACCCGATGCTGGACGCACGTGAAAATACCATCGGACTGCCGTTGGCGGATATTCAGATGAAAGTTGTTGAACCGGGCACCACAAACGAGGTCGCCGTTGGGCAGGATGGTGAATTCTGCATACAGGGTCCGACGGTGATGCTGGGTTACCTGAACGATCCGGAGGCAACGGCTGAGACAATCAAGCAACATGTAGATGGCTTAAGCTGGGTTCACACAGGTGATTTCGGCTTCATGGATGAAGATGGTTTCTTCCATTTCAAGCAGCGTATCAAACGAATCATCAAAGTCTCAGGAATACCGGTCTTTCCGTCCCAGATAGAAGATATTATTTCTGCCATCCCGGGCGTTCGACTCGTCTGTGCCATCGGTATACCACATCCATATAAAATGCAGGTTGTAAAGGTGTTTATTGTTCCGGATGATGAAATAACTGATCTGGATACGCTTCGCAGTCAGATCATTGAACGTTGTGAAGTATCGCTGATTCAGTACGCGGTACCGAAAGAGATCGAATTCAGGAACAGCCTGCCAAAAACCAAAGTCGGGAAAATCGACTTTGTTTCACTGGAACGGATTGAGATCGAGAAATATGAATCGACAGGCGGTACCGGAGAAAACGAAACAGCCTGATTCAGAAGACATGAAATAAACGGCTCCCATTTTCCCAGAGAATCATCTCTTGTTCTTTAACGGTTAGAGGAAGTGTCATCAACCGTGTATATTCATCTGCTGGCCGCCACATCGGATAATCAGTCCCGAATAATACGCGATGTGCCCCGAATGTCCGAATACATTGAATGGCTTCCTCCTGCGTTATAAACGGCAGGGAACTGCTCGTGTCTACAAACACATTCTGCCATTTGGCCAGAACCTGTGCGGCATCTTTCCAGTGTCCCCAGCCACCTAAATGAGCCGCGATAATTTTTGTATCAGGACAGGCGGCGGCAAGGCGTTCGATTTGTTCAGGATTGGAAAAACGCTGGCGCGGATCTCCAGCATGGATCAGTAGAACCAGCCGACGATCAGCCATTAAGCGGGCCGCTTTAACGGCAAACGGACCATCAGCCGGGAATCGCTGAAAATCGGGATGCAGTTTGACACCCCGCAGTCCGGATGCTGTGATTTCATCCAACGTCCGGACGATATCTTCGTCAGGCTGGGACGGGTGTAAAGTGCCCAGTGAAATGGTTGTGCTGTTTTTCTGTGCGCAGTGAAGCATGAATCGATTGATAACAGCAACCTGTTCCGGACGGGTTGCCGTTGATGATATGACCCGATGTGTGATACCAGCCTGCTGGTGCAGAGCAGACAGATCGTGAATGGTTCCGCTGCCGGCCATGGGCAACTGGTAGAAGGATCCAATTGAATCGACCGCATTGACCGCAACCTTTGCAGGAAAAACATGCGCATGGCAATCCATTCTTTTTTTGCATTCGGGCATCATGGTTCTGTTGACCTTTCTGCGATCATCTGATCCCGTCTATTCTAACGCCGAATAGAGGCAACGGCAAGCCAAAGCTCAGCAAAAGATATCTGTCGCAGCCTGAAAACAGAA
>JAAYBY010000285.1 GCA_012729935.1 Clostridiaceae bacterium
AATTTCGGTGCATCTCGCAGCAGTGTCTCCAGTTCTGCCAACTCATCATTCACAGCAATTCTCAAAGCCTGAAAAGAACGTTTAGCCGGGTGCTGTTTTTCACGTCTGGCTGCTGCAGGCATAGCCGTACGAATGATATCTGCGAGCTCAGCGGTTGAGCGGATCGGTTTCTGCTCGCGTTTCAAGACAATAGCCTGGCTGATCCGCATCGCATAACGTTCTTCTCCGTAAGTCTTGAGAATTTTTGCCAGGTTCTGCTGCGTCCATGTGTTGACGATGGTTTCTGCGGTCAAAAGTCCTGATGCATCCATACGCATGTCCAGCGGTCCGTCGGACTGGTAGCTGAATCCGCGTTCTGCCTGGTCCAGATGCCAGGACGAAACACCCAGATCGGCCAGAATGCCATCAACCTGATTGATGTCAAGATTCGTCAGCACATCGGCCAGCTCCGAAAATCGAGCGTGGACCAGTTTTCTGCCTGCCTTGACCGGTAGTTCCGACAACGATTTTTCAGCGGCTGTGAGTGCATCCTGATCCTGATCGATGCCAATCAGCAGTCCGCCCGTTTCCAGCGAGCGGTAGATTGCTGATGCATGGCCGCCACCGCCCAATGTGCAGTCAACATAGCAGCCATCCGGATGAACTCCAAGACATGAAAGGACTTCATGCATCAGAACCGGCTGGTGCTGATAGTTACAGTCCCTTGACATCGAATCGTGTCAGGTCTACACCGGATAGTGAGCCCTGATCCTCCTTCTGATCCTCATAGAAACTTCTGGAACAAATCTCAAGTTTGTCGAACATATCGATAAAGCAGATTTCATCGCCTCTGGCGACCTGTATGTGAGACCAGAGTTCATCGCTGACAGATATGCGACCCTGACCATCGAGTTCACAAACCATTGCCTCACCGATGATCAGCCGCTTCAAACGTCTGACAGCCGGATCAGTACCAGACAGCTGACTGATCTGTTCGCGGATTAATCGGAATTGTTCAGGTGTGTAGGCTGAAAGGTAGCCGTCATCAAGGCTCAGGGTCACAATCAAAGACGCACCAATACTGCCTCGCAACCGCGCTGGCACAAAGACACGTCCCTTTGCGTCAATTGTGTGTGTATATCGAGCCGTACGATCACCCTCCACCCTGATAGTTGCGCCATATCATCCACTATTAACCACTATTATACATTAACGCACTACATTTCACCACTTAACTGTCATTTTACACGTAGATTGCACTGATTTCAATCTGCGTCTCTCTGAAGGCCGGAATGTAACATAAACGTAATAAAAAAGACCGTCAGCTTCTGATGAGCCAACGATCCTAAGGGTGTCGTGGATTGATCTAATGACGGGAAAACGCTATCTTTCGCTCAAATTTCGATCCATCGAAATGCTGAGCATCACACCCAGTGCAAGAAAATTGACAACCATGGACGATCCGCCCAGACTGACAAAGGGCAGTGGGATTCCTGTTATCGGCAGAAGTCCGACACACATTCCAAGATTCTCAATATAGTGGAATGCCATACCGGCTATGATTCCAACCAACATCAACGCGGATGCAGATCGTTGTCCGGAAACTTTTGAGGCAACATAAAGGCCGCGGATGAGGAAAAAGAAAATCAGCAATAAGAGTGCAGTTGTACCAATCAGTCCCATATGCTCTGAAACGGCTGTATAGATGAAGTCACTTTCCTTAACAGGCACGTGGACTGGTGTTTCACGCGGACTGCCAATGAGACCGCCTGATGCGATGGCCAGCCGGGCCTGCATCAGATTATACGAAGCTGCAGGATCATGACCTGGATAGAGAAAGGTCAGAATCCTGTTTTTCTGAAACTCCTCGAAGTAGAAAAACCAGGCCAGGGGAATCATGATCAGAAAACCCGAGAGACCCAGTAAAACATACCGCCAGCGAATCCCCCAGACGAAAAGCATGCATACGAAAATAAAGACAATAACCATCGCTGTCCCGAAATCAGGCTGCCTTGTAATCAGTATCAAAGGGACACCGAACAACCCGAGAAGAATGAGCACGCCCTGCCAATACCGTTTATAGGTACTGATCCATTCGAGCACATATGCAGACGTCATGGCAAGACCGATTTTGGTTAATTCGGAAGGTTGAAATGAACCAATCACCGGCAGATTGAGCCAGCTGTCAGATCCGGTTTCTGCAGCCAATGAAAAATTATCGACCAAAACGACAACAAGCAGAAGCAGGCTGACTCCATACACGGACCAGGCGATCAAACGCATGGTCGGAACTTCGACAACACTGAGCAGCAGCGCGATGAGAACGCCCGCAAGGGCCGCCCCTATCTGTCGGTAGAGGTTCATCGGGTAAGCGTCACCGAATCCTTGAGAAAGAACACGGCTGAGGACCGAAAGCCCGATCAAAACAATAATAATAACAGGAATCAGCAGATAGTAATCCATGATTGAAAAATAGGTCTGCTTCTTCAGTTGTTCAAAACCGGTGCGGGCCATCAGTCAGAACGCTCTTGACCTTTTCGAACAGGATCCTCACTGGTGTCATTCAGCGGTTCCTGAACGGCGTCCGTATTCTCTTGGGACTGTTCAAATACGATAAAGTCCCGTTCGGTGCTGTCAGCACGATCCTCGGGCAATTTCGCCGCTGTTTGTTCAATCTGATCATCCGTGAGCATGTTCTGCAGTGCCAATTTGTTCTGTCGCTGTCTGAGGATGATTAACAGAATGATTGAACCGACGAACATGATGGCGGACAGGATCATCGAAGCACGCAAACTGGTTCCCGGAATCATCAGCGGGTCGGTTCGTATGCTTTCAACGAAGAAACGGACAAATCCGTAGAGCAAAAAGTACCATAAGGTTGTTTCAAACGGTAGTTTGCTCTTCCTGCGAATGCGCAGTAAGAAGACAAAGATAATCATGTTGGCGACAAACTCGTAGAAGAATGTCGGATGAACCGGCAGGCTTGGATCAAGGCCGCTGATATGTGTGATACGCGACAGATAATGCTCAGTCTGGTTGCTGTACATACCCCAGGGCAATGACGTATTGTTACCAAATGCTTCCTGATTGAAAAAATTACCCCAGCGGCCGATTGCCTGGCCCAGCGGGATATAAACAACCAGAAAATCAAACAGGCTGGACAGCTTCACATGCTTAATCTTCCGGATAATCAAAACTGCGATGATTCCGCCGATAATTCCCCCGTAAAACGCCAGTCCGCCATCGCGTGTATTAAAGATGCGCCGCCAGTCTGTCGCATAATAATCCCATTCCAGAACAACATAGTAGAGTCTGGCCATGATTATCATCAGCGGGATGATGGCTATGAATGTATCGGTGATGTCATCAGCCTTCAAACCAAAACGGGGAGCCTGTCGAATGGCGAGCACCATACACAGCAATAACGCCAGAGCGATCAGAAGTCCATACCAGTAGACTGGCCAGCCAAACAACTCAAATGCGACTCGATTAACGGGCAAGTCGTGAATACCGAGATCGGGGAAGTCAACTAAAAAATCAACTTGCATAGTGTGGGTCACCTCCGGGGATTAACGATGGACAGGGCATAGTAGTCAGGGTTGCTTAAATGCTTGAATACATTAAAAACAGCTGCAGCATCTATCTTATCATAGATCAGCTGATAATCGAAGAGATCCAGGCCGAACAGTCGTGCTCTTGCCTGCATAAGACCACCGTGCTCAACAGAATCAAGTGTTTGGATCATTCGGCCGGCTGCCGCACGTTTCTGCGATTCAAACAGCTCAAGGTCAAGATCCTCCACACGAGCCTCAAGCAGTCTTTTTCTGATCACATCTGCTGCCTGATGCGGGTCAGGTGATTCCCCGCCACAAAGCAGCAGCGAATAGCCAGGCCCGTTCAAATACTGCGCACTGAATGACTCGTTGATCAGTCCGTGCTGATAGAGTTCGTCATAAAGAGGAGACACAGATGACAGGAGACAGTCGAGCAGCAAGTGTGCCGAGCGCTGGCGGAACGCACGCTCCCAGGGTGTCTGCTGGCTGTCCAACTCTTTTAATCCCAGTAAAAACAAAGGTGTCCTGAGATCCATCTGTTCAATTGCTTCTTCACTTGTTGGTCTGGAAGCGTCTTCCGGAAAGCTATGTCGAACATCCTTTATTCCGGATGGATACGCTGCAAGACGTTCCGCCAGAATCGTTAATATGCTGTGGCAGTCGAGATCACCAGCCAGTGTGAGGTGAATGTGCCCCGGACTATAAAACGTCTCCCAGGCTAATTGAATATCCTGTTCCGTCAGATCGCGAATGGATTCTTTGGTTCCCGCTATGTCCAGACGGACAGGGTGCGTTCGATACATCTGCTCAAGCAGCTTCTGACTGCAGCGTGTCTCCGGGTCGTCTCTGTACTGATCCATTTCAGCCAGAATGATCGGCCGCTCAGCTTCAACTCTGTCATGATCGATCTGAAGTGTCAGCAACGCATCCAGCCAGCAGGTAAAAGCAGTTTCAAACGGACCGGCAACAGAAAAATAGTAAAGGGTGTGATCATGCGTCGTGTAGGCATTGGCAGAAGCCCCCAGATCAGACAGACGACCCATAAGGCCGCCATCCTCGTCACGACTGAAGACGCAATGTTCGAGAAAGTGAGCTGTTCCTGCAGGCAGACTGTATTGCTTTTGATCTATTGAAAACGATGTATGAATCGACCCGAACGGAATGGCTGCAGCGCAGAAAGCGCGTGAAAACCCCGGATAATCGAGCAGACTGACCTGCAGTCCGCTTTGATGTTTAGCTGTCAGCAGCAGTTTCCCGGACAAACCATCCTGCCTCTCGCGAATTTCAAAATCAGGATGCCTCAGTTCACGACAATTTTTCACGATTTACTTATCTCCTTGTCATTCGTTTTCACGACCGGATATCATGACTAATTCGGTTTTCAAAGTTAAAGAAGCCGCCAGCTCTTTGATGTCATCAGTTGATATGGATTCAAGCAGCGTCAGTGAATCATCCCGTCCGAAAATCCGGCCCGTTGCCTGCGCATTAATCTGTGCGTTTAAAAGGCCGTTCAGATCGTCAAAGAGCGATTCAATGCCCGATCGGGTCATCTGTTTACTGCGCTGAAAAAGGATCGGATCAATTGGCTCAGTCACAATTTTGTTGATCTGGTGCTTGATTTCAGTGATCGTTTGTTCAACAGCTGACGGTGCTACACCAGCAAGAATCAGCAGTGCAGACAAGTAGCGATTCTGCAGGGAAAAAATCTGATAAGCGAGACCCTTCTCTTCACGAACAGACTGAAATAAGAGTGAATGAACATCACCGCCCAGCAGGCTGTTCAGGATGGTGCCTTGCATGGCTCCCTGTTGACAAAAGTACGGTGACAAGCCTTCAAACGCCAGAACAATGCGTGCCTGCTCGACATCTTTATGAAGCGTCTGCCTCCCGGAGCTGTCAGACAGACAAGGGGTCGGGTGACGGCCGGGGATGAGTTTCATTCTGTCAGCTTCCGGAAATCGGCGAATTTTTTGGGTGCAGTCATGAAACAGCGTTGGATCAATCGAACCGCCGATATAGACCGTTACCTCCATTTCCGTGAGAAGCCGCCGGTAGGCGTCCTGAAGATCTATTAGTGAAACATCCTGAAGATCCTCGATCGTTCCAATCGCCGGCAATCCATGCACACGTCCCTGGCAATAGGCCTTCAGACAGGCATCATATGCCTGCTGAACAGGATCATTATCACGCGAAGCGATTGAAAGCAGCAGATTCTGTCTCTCTGTTTCAACGATGTCTTCCCGAAATGTACCGGACTCCCCGGTGTCAGGATCCAGCAATATATCCATCAATAAATCACATGCAGCTTTGAATGGAGACGGTTCTTTCTGCCAGGATGTCAGTGCCTCAACTGTAAAAACCAAATTGTGTATGTCACCTTGCTTTTGCACAGAACCATCAAGGCTGGCGCCATACAGGTAATCAAGCGAGCGTGTCAGCTGCGTCCGACCGGGGTAACGGCGGCAGGTTGCTGTAAGCACATTAACCAGCAAGGCGTGACATGCAAGCTGTCTGGGTTCAACCGGTGTTCTGAAAACGACGTGCATTGAGGCCGTGGCAAATCGGCTGCTGTATAAAAACCACACCGGTATATTCTTAATCCGGATTCGCTCGAAACACTGCTCCGACCGGTGATGCCAGTCATGTGCCCAGATCAGATCCTCCTGGATTTTTTGGCCAAGCTGAAGCATCGATTTAAATACCAGTTCAGGCCGGATCCATTCCAGAAGAATAACCGTTATCTGTTTGTCGTACAGGATCTGCTCCGTATGAAACAGATACGTTTCGACAGACGGATTTTTTTCATCAGGATCGATGGTTGGCCTGAGTCCGATATTCGTGATGGCCTCCCAGGTCTGGTCACCAACCCGGACTCTTGAAACATAGACGCCGAATGCCGGTACGACCTTATCGGGCTGCAGCTCGATATTTGCTGTTGGAAATCCAAGCCCCCGTCCCAGACCGCGACCCGAAATAACGGTTCCCGTCAGCTCGAAAGGATGCCCCATCAGTGAAGAAGCCTCACGAACTGCCCCTTCCTGAATCAGCGAGCGAATACGTGAGCTCGACACTTTTGCGCCGGCCATCACCACTTCAGGGACAACAATGACATCAACCTGATTTTCCTCTGCCCACGTTTCCAGATGGGTTACTGTGCCGGCGCCATGAAAACCGAAACGATAATCCGGACCGACTACAATCAGCTGAGCCTGCAGCTCCTCTAATAAAACCGTATCCAGGAATGCCCGCGGTTCCATTGCGGCAAATGCCTCATCAAACGGATGCAGATAAACTTCATCAAGGCCGAGTGATTCCATGGTCGCAAGTCGTTCGTCCGGTGTCATCAAAAGCCCGGGAAACGGCTGTTCCCGATGAATAATCCGATCTGGATGCTCCGAAAATGTCAGAGCAGCAGCGGGTATTCCCAGTTGGCTGCATGCGTGCACAAGTGTTCTGATTAAATCGACATGTCCTCTATGCAGGCCATCGAAAAATCCCAGGGCGATGCCGCGTGGCTGCTTAGATATCAGTGGTGTTTTACCGGTATAAATCAGCATGATCGATCAACACCCTTTCCGTCCGAATACGCCCCAGACCAGGGCTTTCTTTTTCAAATCTGCCAACAGCGATCAGCTGTTGCTTATAGTAAAATCCAATTCTTTCTCCGTCATATTCAGTCTGCACAAAAACAGGCTGACCGTGAACCAGTCCAAGCGCCTCAGTCTCTGACAAAGAAAAAGCCGGACAATCTGTCAGAGCGGTTTCGATGGGGAGAAGATGATTTTCATTCTGCAGCGCTTTCAATCGCGCTTCAGCGGTATCGAATCCCTTGAGCATACTGCCCAGCTCATCCAGCGTGATAGCATGATCAAGGCGATAGGGTCCACAGGCAATTCTCTGCAAAGACTCTGCGAAAGCACCCCAACCTAGCATTTCGCCCAGCGACTCGCAAAGGCTCCGTATATAGGTACCCTTGCTGCAATGAATGGTCAGTGTCGTTTTCAGTGAGTCATTCAATGTGATGGAATCAACGTCTGCCCGATAAACCCGGATCGACCGCTCAGGTCTTTCAACCGTCTGGCCGGAGCGCGCGTATTCATAAGAGCGGCGACCGTTAATTTTAACAGCAGAATAGAGCGGCGGTGTTTGAACCGTCATTTTGGTTAGTGAACTAACTGCATCCCGCAGCAACTGATAATCAGTTTTGATCAGCTGATCACGTTCATCAGCAGTCAGCTGATGTTGACTGACTGTCGTTCCTGTGAGATCAAGTGTATCGGTAGAACGGCCGAACACAACGGTAACCCGGTATATTTTGTCATAGTAATCCATAAATCGAACCATCCGGGTGGCTCGTCCGACACAGACAGGCAATAATCCGACAGCAAAGGGATCCAGCGTTCCGATGTGTCCGATTTTTCGGATTGCCAGCAGCCGGCGCATCTTGGAAACGACATCAAACGATGTCCAGCCCTCCGGCTTGTCAATCAGAAGTATCCCGCCTGATAGCAGTTGCCTCTCACTCACTGTGACAGCTGCTCACCTGCCTTTTCCAAAACAATTATTTCTGCTTGAGATAACGACTGACCTGTGAGGGTCATACCCGCTGCCCGCGGATGACCTCCGCCGCCAAAAGAACGTGCCAACAATGACGCATCGACAGCAGCGCTGCTCCGGATATTGACTCGGATGGTGCAATCCGGCTGTTCACGAAAAACAAGAGCCATATCGACACCCGATACATTTCTAAGCTGATTGATAATCCCGTCGAGATCATCATCTGTCGCCTGAAGCTGTTCCATCACATGCGCAGGAACGACACCGACTACAACCCGATTATCCAGAAAGAAGCGGGCATCGGAAAAGATCATGCCCATCAGTCGTATCCGTGCCCGGGTCGACTGTCTGAACAGCCGATAGGTGATATCATGCAGTTGTATCGAATGATCCATCAACTCAGCAGCCATATAAAAACTTCTCGAGGATGTATTGGAAAAAACAAAACCGCCCGTATCAGATATCAATGCGGTCATCAGCAGAACAGCACCGTCATGGCTGATCAGTGTCTGTTTATATTTTGCTTCGAGGATGCGAATCAGTTCAAATACGATCTCAGCACTGGCAGCTGCATGCGTATCGATAATCTCCTGCTCACTCACAAGACGATCGGTTATGTGATGATCAATGACCCAGTGTTCGCTGAATCGTTCGCAGAGTTCTGACCGTTTCCCGGTTCGCTGGCATTCAGAACAATCAATCAACAGTGCCAGACTGTCCTCCGGCACGTTTCCGTCTCTTCCGATCTGCTGAACGGGCATTATCCGGTCACAAGCCGGCAGAAAATCCAGTCTGGACGGCACCGGCTCATCAAGCGGCAGGAACACCTTGATGTTCAGCTGTTCCAGTGCCAGCAACAGCGCCAGGCAGGAACCGATTGCATCACCATCAATATTTTCGTGCGGCATCAAACAGACTGCCTGACCTGATTGACGGCAGCGTTCCAGGCGTTCAGCCAATTTCTCCAAACGTTGTTGTATCGTCTGTGAAATCATTGCATAACATCATCAATCAGCTTAGTCAGGCGAATGCCGCGTTCAATGGAATCATCAAAAATCAAATGAAGTTCCGGAGCAACACGCAAGCGAATACGGGACGCCACTTCGCGGCGTAAATAACCCGCAGCACTTCTGAGCGCCAGAATCCCGTTTTCTTTGTCTTTCTCATCGCCAAGAATACTGATATATACTTTCGCATGGGACAAATCACGCGATGCTTCAACTGATATAACTGATACCATCGGCGGCAGGCGCGGATCTTTGATTTCATGTTGAATCAAATCGGCGAGCACACGTCTGATTTCATCGCCTACACGTTCTGATCGCTGCACGAAAATCAGCTCCCTTCAATTTCCTCCATGGCATAAGCCTCGATGATGTCATTCTCCTTGATGTCATTGAACCGCTCTAGACCGATACCACACTCGTAGCCGGCGGCGACTTCTCGAACATCATCTTTAAAGCGTTTCAGAGATGTGAGTTTTCCTTCATGAATGACAATGCCGTCGCGAACCAGTCGAACATCACTGGATCTGAGGATCTTTCCATCCCTGACATAACAGCCGGCAACGGTTCCGACGCCGCTAACTTTAAAGACCTGTCTGACTTCGGCATGGCCCAGAACCGCTTCTTTGTATTGCGGTGTCAGCATGCCTTTCATGGCGGCTTCGATGTCTTCAATCGCCTGATAGATAATCCGGTACATTCGCAAGTCGACACCGACTTCATCAGCCAGCTCGGATACATTGACAGCAGGACGGACATTGAAGCCAATCACAATGGCATTTGACACTTCTGCCAGGCGTACATCTGATTCAGTGATCGCACCAACTGCGCCGTGGATAACATTGACACGCACTTCTTCACCCGACAATTTTTCCAGCGACTGTCTGACAGCTTCGACGCTGCCCTGAAGATCGGCCTTGACGATGATATTCAAATCCTTGACTTCGCCGGCTTCCATCTGGCTGAACAAAGATTCAAGTGACATGCGCGAACTTGAACGGAGACTGTCTTCACGCTGTTGAACGCGTCGTTTATCAACCAGCGTACGTGCAACCTTTTCATCTGTAACCGCATAGAAAAGTTCGCCGGCTTCAGGTACTTCCGGTAACCCGAGGACTTCGACCGGGATTGAGGGACCGGCTTTATGTACCGGTTTACCCAGATCATCCGTCATAGCCCGAACACGACCAATAATTGATCCGGTAACCAGCGTGTCGCCATTCTGAAGTGTGCCGCGCTGAACCAAGAGTGTTGCAACAGGTCCGCGATTCTTATCCAGTTTCGCTTCAATGATCGTTCCCTTGGCCTGTTTGTCCGGGTTGGACTTCAAATCGAGAAGATCTGCCGTCAGGAGAACCATTTCAAGAAGCTCATCCATACCTTCACCGGTCTTAGCTGAAACGGGAACCATAACAGTCGATCCACCCCACTCCTCCGGGATCAGGTTTTTGCTCGACAGCTCTTGCTTGACGCGATCCAGATTGGCACCAGGCAGATCGATTTTATTGATCGCGACTATAATCTGTGTCTTGGCTGCCTGCGCATGATTAATTGCTTCAATCGTCTGCGGCATAACACCGTCGTCTGCTGCGACAACAAGAATGGCGATATCCGTCACCTGTGCACCTCTGGCGCGCATGGTTGTAAAAGCCTCATGGCCAGGTGTGTCCAGAAAGGTTATTTGCTTGTCATTGACAGGTACCGTATAAGCACCAATGTGCTGCGTGATTCCGCCTACCTCTCCAGTGGCAATTGAAGACGAACGAATCCGATCCAGAATCGACGTCTTGCCATGGTCAACATGCCCCATGACAACAACAACCGGCGGACGTGTCTGCAGATCCTTATCGTCATCTTCCGAATCATCGAAAAGGATATCTTCCTCTGTAACTTCGACGAGTTTCTCGGTCGTAATATTAAATTCCTCGGCAATCAGCGTTGCTGTGTCGAAATCAATTTCCTGATTGACCGTAGCCATCACACCAAGGTTCATCAGTTTCTTAATGACATCCGCTGCTGTTTTCTTGATCGCCTCTGCAAATTCCTTGACAGTCAGCGATTCGGGCAACTTGACGTGTGTCAGGACTGCGCGAACAGCCTGTGTGTTCGACTGCTGATTTCTCTTTGATCCGCGACTACGGCGCGAACGGCCACGTTTTACAGGATCTTTGTACAACGTATCCAGAATCATCTCATCTGACAAAGCTTCCTGAACCGGTTTTCCTGACAAAGCCTGTGCTTGTTTTTTCAAAGTTCTGTGCTTATCTTTAACAACGCCGGCCGGTTTCGGTGATGTTGATTTATTGTCGTGTCTATCTCCGTGTTTGCTGCCCTTTTCAAACGCATCCCGGGCTGCAAAGTTGGTGCGTGTGTCGCTGTTCTTTTCAATGATATCATCAGGGACACTTGGTATAGATACCCGACCCCGCGGTGCCTCCGGGCGCTGTTCAACTTGCGGGCGACGTTGTTGTTGTTGCTGTTGTGCTGCGGCGGGTCTGGATTCAGGTCTCAGGTAGTTGCCGCTTTGAGGACCGCGCGGCGGCCGCACATTCGTCACCTTACCATCCGGTGTCTGAATGCGACCGACATGTTTCTTGACGTCAGTCCGTGCAGTTTCGCCTGCCATTTTTCCCTGAACACCCTCAACTCTTTCAGCCGGCTTCTGATTACCTTCAGTACGCGGTGCTGTCGGACTTTCGACCGGTTCCCTGGGAGTAGCTGCGGTGCCTGCCTGTTCAGCAGCAGCGGATGCTGCCTGAACATCAATCTGAACGCTTTCCTTTTTAGCTGTTTCAAGATCAGCCTTATGAACATCGCCTTCAGATTTATCTTCTTCGACAGGTTTGACCGGCTTGGCAGCTTTTTTTACAACCTTAACGACACCTGTAATCTTCTTGCCGGATACACCCTGCATGGTCAAGGTCGGCCCTTT
Source organism: Clostridiaceae bacterium (assembly GCA_012729935.1). Classification (GTDB taxonomy): domain Bacteria; phylum Bacillota; class Clostridia; order Saccharofermentanales; family UBA5734; genus JAAYBY01. The sequence continues at coordinate 12,027 of JAAYBY010000285.1, forward strand.
GATTTCTTCAGGTTCTTTTTCAGGGCTCTTATCAGGCACCTGCGCTGTTTTTTCGGGCTCATCAGGCTTCGGCTCAGGCTTTTCCTGTTTGACGGGCTTCTTGATAACACCCTCTTCGCGTACGAAGCCAGCTCTTAATCCAGACCCGGGTTCTTCTCTTTTCACCATAATCTTATCTTGTTCCTCCACTTAAGTTTCAATCCACCAGCTTCGAATTGAAGGATCTGCCATCAGCAGGCTCTCGCCTCTCGAATCAGATCCATTAACCGCCCGGCAAAATGTGTGTCAAGTATGGCTACAACGGCATGGTTTGTTGATCCGGTCCAATGGCCGATCTCCTGCTTTTGCCCAAAAACAGCCATTGGCACCTGATAGCCTGTTGTCTTTTCTTTCATTTGCCGGTTTGTCCGGTCGGCAGCATCTTCTGCTACGATCACCAGATGAGCCTGGCTTTGTCTCAAAGCCTTATGTACGGCTTCTGTTCCGCATATCGTTCGGCCAGCGCGCTTGGCAAGTCCGAGCAGTCTGTATATCGCCTCTGTAACATCCACATCAGGACGTTCCAGTGATTTATGATTCAATTGTGTTTGCTTTGCCTTCACTTGGCAATGCCTCCATTTCCTTGAACAGCTGATCAACCACTTCTGGATTGACTGCCATCTTTAGCCCTTTTGCCAGACGATGAACACGTATGGCTTCCTCAATGCAGTTTCTGCTGCGGCAGACATATGCACCGCGGCCGGGTTTTTTTCCTGTCTGATCCAGACTCATTTCACCGTTTTGATCAACGACTACACGGATCAGGTTATTCTTTGGTTTCATCGTACGGCAACTGACACACATTCGCTGCGGTATTTTCTTTGCCATAATCTGCACCTCTTATCTGACATGCATCAATCGACCGTCAGCGGAGTATCTGCAGCTATTCAGCCGGCAGATCCGCTTCATCATTTGTTTCCTCCGATTCAAATGCATCGGCTGTCGCCTCAGCTGCCTCGGAAAAACGGGCCATCAGTTCGGATTCAACTGCTTCGCGGAACTGGGCTTCGCTCTTGATGTCAATTTTCCATCCGGTCAACCGCGCTGCCAGCCTTGCATTCTGACCTTCCCGCCCGATCGCCAGAGAAAGCTGATGATCCGGCACGATTACACGCGCAACTTTCTCTTCTTCAAAGACATCGACGCGTACAACTTTTGCCGGATTAAGGCTGTTGCTGATAAATTCTGTCAAATCCGGGCTCCATTCGATGATGTCAATTTTCTCGCCCATCAGTTCATCCATAACGGCCTGTACACGAAGGCCACGCTGTCCGACGCATGAGCCGACAGCATCAACATTGTCATCTCGCGATGCGACCGCCATTTTGGTTCGTGATCCTGCTTCCCTGGAAATGGAGACAATTTCTACAATTCCGGATGCAATCTCGGGAACTTCCTGCTCAAAAAGCCGTCTGACCAGATTGGGGTGGCTTCGTGACACATAGATAATCGGCCGGCCTTTCTTCTCATCCACTTTCAGGATCAGAAAACGAAGGCGTTGATTAAAATTGTACCCATCCGTTCGAACCTGTTCATTGTATGGCAGAACAGCTTCTGCACGACCGATATCCACGATCACTTCGCGTCGGTCTTTTCGCTGTACAACACCGGCCGCGATTTCACCCACACGGCTGCTGAACTCGTTCTGAATTCGTTCGCGTTCCGCACTGCACAGCTTCTGGTTGATTACATTTTTTGCTGTCTGGGCTGCGAGTCTGCCAAAATCCTGCGGTTGAAGCTCGAACTCCATCATGTCTCCCAACTCAAAGTCATCTGACAGCGACTTGGCTTCGTCAAGCGGAATCTCCGTGTTTTCATCCTCAACTGTTTCGACAACAGTTTTGGTCAGAAAAACTCTCATTTCTCCGGTATCACGGTCAATTTCCGCACGAATGTTATCTGTCGTTTTCGCCTCAAATTCACGTTTATAGGCCGAAACAAGTGCTTCTTCAATCGCCTCGAACAAGACTTCCGCTTCGATTCCGCGTTCTTTTTCCAATAATCTCAGGGCTTCTATCAACTCAGCGTTCATTCCCCAGATTCTCCTTCCAAGATCTCATCAATGGATCATTCGTTTCATTTTTGCCACTTGGCTGCGTTTAAATGTATAGTTCGTTCCGTCTTCCATCAGCAGACAGATTTCTGATTCTGAACAGGGTGCCAGCCGGCCTTGATACGTTTTCCGGCCATTTTGTGCCTGATAGAGTTTGACATCAACCCATTCGCCCTGATACCGCGCATAGTCGCGCTCTGTCTTCAACGGCCGGTCAAGACCCGGTGAGGACACTTCAAAATAGTCGTGCCCCCGAATTTCTTTGTGACTATCAATGAGCGGGTCAACAATTCGACTGACTGCTGAGCAGTCGTCCAGTGTGACACCGCCGCGCTTATCGATAATCAGGCGCAATATCTTCTTTTTATTCTCGGTAACCAGTTCCACGTCAACCAGCTCAAGACCGCACGCCTCGACAGGCGCTTCGGCGATCGTTCGAACCAGATCCAGCAGTTTGGACTGACCTGACATCAGACACAACCTTTCATTTGAAACTGACATAAGCAACAAAGAGTGGGCGTTCCCACTCTTTGCTACCGCGTTGACCGATGTTCCGTCGGTATTATAGCACGCGCGGCCATTGGATGCAAGGATCGTGCCCTCTGCTGAATTGGATCAATCAGTCTTTGACTGATTCCACAAATTCCGCGGCTAAAATTAGTCGCTCTGTCATTGATTTTGTAGAGCCAAGACTTCTTTTAATCCATGCTTTACGTTACAATAG
>JAAYBY010000034.1 GCA_012729935.1 Clostridiaceae bacterium
AATCAATTCTTCGAGAGTGGTATAGTCGTCAATGATAGTCGGCGCGACCGTAACGATATCTTTCTTTGCCTTATTCAACCAGCTATAAAATGCCTTTGCTTTTGCCGGCTCGCTATTCCACTTGTCCGCAAAATTCTCCTGCGGATTGCTTGGGTTCGGTATGTAGTATTTTTCGCCATCGACTTTAATAAAAGCGTCCATAGTTTCAAGAACCTTTTTAGCGGCATCATAAACTCCAATTTCCCCATTATAGGCCTTGGCTGCGAGCGTGGTTATGATGATAGATATTGGTTTGTCGTCAGGACTGGACTCAAACATCTTATCCCGATGCCGCTTTAGAATCTGAATAGCACGCTGTAAGGGTAATTTGATCATATTGTTTTTGGTTTTAACAGGCTCAACCCCTGAGGCTTCAAAGAGAGCTGCTTTTCTTATCATTTCTGAGGTTGCCTTGCGTTTTTCAAACCAGTCAGAATATCCTTTTGGGTTGCTGAAAGTAAACGAATATGTACCTGTATCTGCTTTATTTGTTACAAGTATCGCACCAGTTGTAATCTTGTCTGGGACAGCTGGCGTGATATCCATATGAAATTGTGCTTCATCCGAATATTCGATTCGCCAACAGCGCTTCTTTTCTTCCAGCATCGAAGAGTAGCGCTTGGAATCACGGAGAATATCACCTATCTTATTTTTAAGATCTTTTGGAGCAATATTGGGTAAATCCGTTACCTCACAAACAAGGTCTAAGTCGTATTCATCTTCGTCGCTAAGTGGACGAACTACCGTACCTAACCTAAAAGAACCTTGAGTATAAACACTGACTGAGCAATCGCAGTGATTATTGATATACTCGCCTAGAGCCGTATAGCTTGTTACCGCTCTATCAAAAAGTGTGTCTGAAATATCCAATTCCTCAGCAATCCGCAGAAAAAGGTCGTTTAACTGGTTATTGTTCATAAGCACCTCCAATTGATAGAGCATAAACAAAGCCTTTTTCTGGTTGCTCGTCGTAAATAATGAGTTTATTATCGGTTTTCGGCATATAGTCCATTCCGAAGCGAACTGCCAAAGAGGCGGGCATCACTGGAAATACATGAACATCTTTGTCCTTGCCGTGCTTTTGTTTTATCATTTCCATAACTTCTCTCGACTTAGAAACGAAAGCATCCATTATCGTCGGATTCTTTACAAAAGCCCTGTTGGGAGAGTCAATGGTAACAGAATAAATCACCACATCTTTTCCTAAAACCTTTGTTACCCTGTCCATATTAACGGCACTGCTCAGAGAAAAAACAAGAGCAACTTGGGCTGAAGGTGATATCTCTTCAGAAACTCCTAGACAAAATTCAACTTGATCGGTAGACTCGTCCCACCGCCATTTATCGCTTTCACGCCTATGGCATTGGAAGACAGCAACGTTGTATTTGTCGTTGAGTAGCCGCCCGGCAAGCATTAACAGCGGTTGCGGCGCTAAAGCAAAAAAAGCTATACTCGCTCCTTCAGAGACAACATCAAGTATTCGTGTCTTAATTGCCCGACGCAGATTCTTCTCATTACTGGTATAGAAATCCGCTTCGTTGTCCTCAACAAGATTACCTTGTTGGCCTAAATCAATTGGTGAGATATCCGAAGGATATCTTCCGGTAAGAGCCAGTGCGTTTCGAGCATCTCCATCGTTGACTGAACAGTGTGTCCCTGCAATACTGGACGTATAGTAGACCATGTGGCTGTGTAATTCTGCACCGATACTTGTCAATGTAAAAATTCTTTGCTCATGCTTGCGCTTCATTTTAAACAGAATCTCTGGTGTGTATCTCTGCTCATTCCTATCAATCGTTACGTGACATTGTGGGCAAGCCAACATCAAATTTTCTACGCTGTTTTTAAACTCCTCACTATCAGGACAGTAGCGTGCGCCACCGGGATTCACTGCATAGATATGAGCTTTTTCAGCATAATTATCACTGTTTCCAGTAACGTCATGCCGATAAAGCACTTTGTTGCACCCCTCAAACTC